>NZ_CP045798.1:0-300000 GCF_000746025.2 Thermanaerosceptrum fracticalcis | reverse complement strand
GGTATCTGGAAAGAGTCCTGCAGCATGCTGCCCTATATATAGATAGGGCCGTGATCCTGGATGATGCCAGCGAAGACCATTCCGTAGAGGTGTGCCGTAAAGTGCTCCAGGGTATTCCTTTAACTCTCGTTTCTAACAAAGAACCATCTTTCCACAATGAGATTATACTAAGAAAACAACTCTGGGAAATGGTTGTCAAAACTGAACCTGATTGGATTTTAGTCCTGGATGCCGACGAAATCTTTGAAGACAGGGCTCCAGCCGTATTAAGAGAACTTGCCCAAAACCGGGAAGTCTATTATTATGCCTTTCGTTTATACGACATGTGGGCTGAAAACTATTATCGTGAAGATACCTACTGGAACGCCCATCAATGGTACCGCCCCTTTATGGTGAGATATCTCCCTGACTTTAGGTACGTTTGGCAAGAAACACCCCAACACTGTGGGCGCCTTCCCAAAAACATAACTGAGCTAAAGGGGCAAGCCTCCCAACTGCGGCTTAAACATTTAGGCTGGCTTAAACCCGAGGACCGCCTGCAAAAATATTACCGTTATAAACAACTGGACCCCCGCGCTCTCTATGGTATAAAAGAGCAATACGAGTCCATCCTCGATCCCAGACCAAACCTAATCCCCTGGGAGGAAGAGCTATAGGTATTTTCGCAGCCAAAGGGCTCACGATACCCCCCTTTCTCCTGGCAACGTTAACATTTTTTACAACAGCCGAGTATAATAAAAAGTATCTTACCCGGTATATAAGGCTGAAGGAGTTGAGAACATGCCCCGGCTGGACTTGACGCACATCGTCATTCACCATACAGGAGCAGAGGAAAAAGATACGGAACAAATTCGCCGTTATCATATGAAGTTGGGTTGGCAGGATATCGGCTATGACTATGTTATAGAAAAAGATGGCAAAGTGGTGGAGGGGCGGAGTCTATCCGTACAAGGTGCCCATGCGGGTGTCACTTATTATAACCAGCATGCTATTGGTGTTGCTGTAATTGGGAACCTGAGTAAAAGGGATATTTATCCTGAACAATTGTCCTCACTTATCGAATTACTGAAAAACCTGCTAGTAAAATATCATATCCCCATAAAGAACGTCCTGCTCCACCGGGAAATAAAAAAGACCGAATGCCCCGGAGACCGCTTTCCTAAAGCCACCGTAATGGCGGCCCTGGAAGAATATTTTTCTCCTAAACCAGGTCCAGAAAAACCTGCAGATCCCAACAAAGAATTGGAAAAATTGCTGGCCATGCTCCAGGAAGAAAGGAAAAAAAACCAGATTCTCCAGCAAAGAGTTAAACAGCTGGAAAAAGCTTTAGAAGAGATACAAGGCATAATTCTTAAAAATCGTTAGGAGGGATAATTGATGCCGGACTTTGGTGCACTGGGCACCCTTATTGCTTTAGCCGTCTTAACAGAGGCTACGGTACAAATCTTTTTTAAGGATACGCCCTCACCCATCTCTACCTATATATCCTCTTTAGATGATGAAAAGTCCCAGACAGTATTACGCCGTTTGTCAGCCATTATCGGTGTGGTCTATGCCTTCAACATGGGAGTAGACGTCTTTACCATCTTGGGTTATCAATCTAATCTCCCCTATGTAGGAAAGATTGCCTCGGGTTTGATCGCTAGCAGAGGATCAAATTATATACACGATAGTTTAGGAAACTTAATCAACAAGAATAGGGAACCCATCATTTAATGCGACTCTAAAAAACAAAATTGAAAAAGGCTGGTACCTGTACCGGCTCTTATTTTTAAAAAAGAAAAAGGAGACCCTTAAGGGAGTCTCCTTAACCTCCAAAGTGCTGGGTGTACATTTGTCCATAAGGCCCGCCACTCACAATCCCTATACCGATATGGGTAAACTTGGGATTGAGGATATTCTTGCGGTGTCCTGCACTGTTCATAAAGGCTTTCATGGCAGCCTCCACCGTTTTACCACCGGACAGGTTTTCGGCCACAGCGGAATAGTCACCTCCGGTAGCAGTACGAATCTGGGAGGCAAATCCACCCAAAGTTGGTGAAGTATGACTAAAGTAATTATTATCAATCATATCTTTACTCTTGGCACGTGCAGTCTGCACCATGCGCATATCGATTTTTAAAGGCGCCACACCGGCTTTTGCTCGTTCCTGGTTTACCATGTCCAACATTTTTTGTTCATCAGCTGTTAAACCGGGTACCTTCTCAGGTGTGTAAGATGAATCTGGTTTTGGTGTAGGCGCTGCTGCAGGCTCCGAAGATGGAACTGGAGCCGTTGGTGTACTAGGACTTGCAGGCGTTTTGGGTACAGCAGGCTCCCTTGGTGTACTTGGTACAGAAGAGTTGCCCGTCTTGGCAGCATACTCCGCCTTTAGGGCATCATAAGTGGCCTGGTCCACAGTACCTGTTGAAGTCAGGCCATGGGCCCTTTGAAAAATAAGAACAGCGGACTTGGTAGCTGTCCCATAGGTGTTGCTCACAGTACCATAGTAATAACCGGTGGCTTTAAGCATGGCATTGATTTCGCCCACGGTTTCGTTAACGTCCCCAGGCTGGGCGATAATCGTAGCTGCTTGGCCAATAGGAGCCAACAAGGTTAGTGAAAAAAGTAACAAGAGAGTCCAAACGATAGTTAGTCTTGTCAACTTGTTCATATTGTATCCCTTCTTTCTATCAAAGATGTGCTATCCAAGGTCGTACAGATAAGATAACACAGATAAAAAGAGAAATCAGCAGGTAAATTAAGGAAGGTTGGCGGCACGACAGAATAATATATAAAGTTGTAACTTCGGTTCTCCACTACATAATGCTTGATGCGGGGAGGCGAAAAGGATTTTACCTGCGTAGCAGCCTGCTAAATCCGGTAAAATTGCCGATTAATTTTTTAATCAAATAAAAAACAAGACCAACAATGGTCACAACAGGCATGATAAGAATAAGCAGGATGTAACTGATGTAACGCCCCATACAGTTTAACCCCTTCCCATTAGTTCACGCAAAAGTCAATCTATTTATGGATTTAATAAATTGTATTCCGGGAATAAACAATGGGTGATGGTTTATCAAAAAAAGCAGGTCTCCATGACCTACTTTTCCAGGGGTTTCTTTTGCCAGTTAAAAGCTTTTTCCAAGCAAACAGGAGGTTTCTGCCCTTTTTTAATATGGGCAGCAATACACTCACAGCATAAACCGTGGTACTGGCATTCTTTCTTTGGACAGGGACATTTTTCTTTTAATTCGGCAAAATTAAGGCACTTTTCTTTTATTGAATTTAGGCAATCTTGACAAGCCAACGCTCATCTCTCCTATTTCTTAATGATAAAAACACCTATGATAATTAAAAGGGCGCCTATAAGTTTGGTTGGGGTAAATTTTTCTCCTAAGAAGAAAATCGAAAGCAAAGCAGCTACCAGCGGAAACCCTGCCATAATAGGACTAACCAGAGAAACCTCTCCGTGTTTTAAAGCATAGTAATAAGCCAAATGGCCTAAAAGGGAAGCACAAATACCTTCCAGGCCGATAAAAAGCCAGGCTTTGGGTGGGACTGCGGTTAAACTGGCAAACTGTCCGCTGGCCAAAAGCCATCCCATTAATAGACTGGTGATGACAATACTACGTATGGAAAGGGCCAGGCCGGGATTCACTTGAACCAGGCCAATCTTCCCAAAAAGCGGGGCAATTCCCCAAAGAAGCATGCCTAAAAAGGCAAACATCAGTGACTTCATACGCTCACCCCCTTTATGTTCTTATTTAGTATATCATTTAGTACCAGGTTAAGAGATATTTTATTTCGGTTTTATTACAACAAACCTCTGCAACTTTTTGCAGAGGTTTGTTTTTATCTATATTAAGTTTTTTCCACCAGAACCTGGTGCTGTAATTCCCACATTTTATAATAAAGTCCTTTCTGCGCCAGAAGTGTCTCATGGGTTCCCTGCTCCACCACTTTGCCTCCTTCAAGAAACAGAATCTGATCCATAACCTCAAGCCCTGTTAAGCGATGGGTAATAACCAGGGTCGTTCGCCCCTCCATCAAGCCATAGATAGTACCCATGACTTCCTTTTCTGTGACAGGATCAAGCCCGACCGTAGCTTCGTCCAGGATCAGGATGGGGGCATTTTTCAAAAGAACCCGGGCAATGGCCAGGCGTTGCCGCTGGCCGCCGGAAAGTTTTAACCCTTCCTCCCCTACATAGGTATCATAACCATGCGGAAGACTTTGTATAAAGTCATAAAGCTGGGCCTTCCGGATAGCATCTACCAGTTCCTCAGGGCTGGCCCCCGGCTTGGCCAGTAAGAGATTTTCCCCGATGGTAGCATTAAAGATATGGGTTTGCTGGGTAACCACCCCCATGAGCTGCCGCAGGGTTTCCGGAGAATAGGCCCTGATTTCGTGGTTACCCAAAGTGATAGAACCCTCTTCATATTCCCAAAAACGCAACAACAGGTGAACAAAAGTACTTTTTCCCGCTCCGCTGGGCCCTACGATAGCCAGGCGGCCCCCCTGGGGCAACACGAAATCCAAGCCGTCCAGGACCCAGGAATCATTCTCCCTGTAGCGAAAACGTAAGCCCTTTACCTCCAGGTCATATCTATGGGGTATAAGCCAGTGACCAGCCCGGTCCTGAACTACAGGTTTGGTGTCGGTAATCTCGAATAGCCGCCGGGCGGCCTCCATGCTTTCCTCCATGTGCTGGTAAACCAAAGGCAGGGGAAGCACGGCTTCAAAACTGCCCATAGCCCCCAGAGCCAGCATCGCCAGGTAGATTCCGTCCAGTTTTCCTCCGGCCACCAGAGGAATGGTTAAGACTAGAACGCACCACAGGGCTAAATTCATGGTAAGCATAACCAGGGCCCCCGAAAGGCCGGTAAAACCGGCCACCCTTCCCTGGAGGCCTATAAGTTCCCTGCTCAAGCCTTCTATTTTTACCTGCTGCCGCCAGCCTTGCCCGAAGGCCGTAATTTCCGTCATTCCCCGTATACTGTCTACCAGAAGGACATTGAGGGCTCCTTTTACTTCTACCATCCGCCTTCCTATCCCACGGCTGAGGCTCCTTATCCCCAGGGGTATCCCCACCGCTGCCAGGAGAAAGAAGAAAAGTACTACAAGGGCCGCCTGAAGATGAAACCAGGCTAAAAAAAGAAAAACTCCTAACAAAACCATAAAAGCTACCAGAGGGGGTGCCAAAACCCGCAAATAAAAAAATTTTAAGGTATCCACATCCCCTACGATACGGCTCAAGAGTTCACCACTCCCATAGTCCATCAGGTGGGCCGGGGCCAAAGGTTCCAGTTTCCTGTAAAACCAAACCCGTATCTGGCTTAGAATACGGAAAGTCACATCATGGGTAAAATATCGCTCTAAATAACGAAACACGGCCCGGGAAATTCCGAAAAAACGAACCCCCACAATGAGTGTCATCAGGTCCAGGATAGGCGGGTGTAAAGCTGCTCTGGAAATGAGAAGGGCTGAGACAGCCAGGAGTCCGATATTGCTGCCCACCGTTAAAGCCCCTAAAATGGTGGCTAAAAAGATAAATCCCCGGTAAGGCGCCAGCAATCTCCAAAGCCGCAGAAAAATTCTCATCCCACACCTCCCCCTGCTGCTACCAGCCGGTAGTAGGTTCCCCACCGGCCCATAAGTTCTTCATGCCGTCCACTCTCCACCACTCTCCCTTCCTCTAACACCAGAATACGATCAGCCTGGTAGACGGTGGAAAGGCGATGAGCGATCACCAGTACCGTACGGCCTTTCATCAGACTTTCCAGGGCCTTTTGTACTTCCCACTCCCTTTCAGGGTCAAGACCTGCCGTAGCTTCGTCAAGAATTAAGAAGGGAGCATCCTGGAGAAAAGCCCGGGCAATGACCAGGCGCTGGGCCTGGCCGCCGCTTAAACCCATCCCCCCATCTCCTACAGGAGTATGGTAACCCTGAGGCAGGCGGAGGATAAACTCATGGGCTCCCGCCAGCCGGGCTGCCGCCATCACTTCATCAAGAGAGGCCTGGGGACGTCCCAGGCTAATGTTTTCACTGACGGTACCGTAAAAAAGATAGGGATTCTGGGGTACCAGGGCCACATAGCGGCGCCATTCCTCCGGGGAAAGGTCATCTAGAGGGATCCCATTAACCAAGATTTTACCGCCGGTAGGTTCGATAAAACGCAAAAGCAGATGGGCAATGGTGCTCTTCCCCGCCCCACTGATCCCTACCAAAGCCACCCGTTCCCCGGGAAAAAGCTCAAAGGAAACGTCCCTCAGGACCGGCCGGACGCCTTCATCGTAGCTATAGGAAACTTCTTCAAAAGAAATATGAAGCCTGGGATTGGGAGGTAAATCTTTTGCGTTCTGGACTTGCCCCTGGGGCAAGGGCTGGTCGAGGACCTGGAAAATACGCATGCCAGCACTAACAGCGGAAAGGCCCGCGTGAAACTGGCCGCCCAGGAGCCTCAAGGGTAAATAGAACTCAGGAGCCAGCAGTAAAAGGAAAAAGGCTTCTTCAAAAGAAATCCGGTCATAAACGAGGCGTAACCCCAAGGCTACGGCCACCATGGCAGTACTGAGGGTGGCCAGGAGCTCCAGCACCAGGGCCGAAAGGAAAGCCACCCGTAAAACCTCCAGGGTAGTCTGGCGAAAACGGTTACTGACCAGGGACACCACTTCCCCCTGGGCCACGCTGCATCCAAAAAGTTTTAAAGTGGTAAGTCCCCGCAAAACATCAAGGAAATGGGCATTCATCCTGCTTAATACATCCCACTGCCTTCGACTGACAGCCTCCGCCCTCCTGCCGATGAGGATCATAAAGAGGGGTATGAGAGGGGCTGTACCTAGCAAAATAAGGCCTGAAAGGAGATCAAGGGGAAAAACAAATCCCAGAAACAAAAGGGGAATCAGAGTAGCCTGGGCTAGCTGGGGCAAATAGCGGGAAAAATATACTTCCAAAGCCTCTGTTCCTTCCGTTAGGAGGTTTACCAGTTCCCCTGTCTGCTCCCCACGCACATACACCGGTCCCAGAGCAAAAAGGTGAGCTAAAAGCCGCTCCCGTATTCCATGTTTAATCCGGACGGCAGCCCCATGGGCTGTAACTTCACTGAGCCAGGAAAGCCCTGCGCGTAAAAAGATAACCCCCAAAAGAGCTAAAAGCTGGCTCCAGACTCCCTTTAAATCCTGGCCCTCGAGAAAAACCCTGTTGACAACCTGAGACAAGTAGCGGGCCTGTAAAACAACCAGTAGACCAAGCCCCACACCCAGCCCCACGGTCAGAACCAATAAGCCGTCTGCTATCCTTGCCTCCCGCCAAAGCCTTTTATCCATCATTATCTCCATCCCCCTCTATCCCGGAGGCCCAGTTCCCCAGCCCCCTGAGCAAAGTTTCTACAGTTAATACTCTAAGTGTTTAGCGTTCACCCGCTGGCGGAAAACCCAGTAAGTCCAGCCCTGGTAAAGGAGCACAACAGGCACCAGGATCAAAGCTGCAATGGTCATAATCTTCAGGGTATAGGAACTGGAGGAAGCATTATAGATCGTAAGGCTCCAGGCGGGGTTAAGGCTGGAAACCATCACCCGGGGGAAAAGACCCCAGAAAATAGCCAGGGTAGAAAAAACGATGGTTAATCCGTTAAACACAAAGGCCAGCCCACTCTTTCCCGAACGTAAAAACCAGTAAGCCAGGAGCAAAGCCACAGCGGCCCCGCAAAATATAAGCCCAGCTCCCAGTTTAGTAAATATATCAGTTTGGCTGTAACTTAGAACAATGAGGAGAATAAAGACAGGCACAGCAATGATAAAGAGCCCTAAAGCGGTTTTGCGGCTCCGCTCTGCCAACTCACCCTCAATTTTCAGAGAAAGAAAGATGGCGCCGTGTAAAGCGAAGACTAAAAGTCCAGCTAAGCCACCCACTAAAGTATAAGGAGAGAGGAGATCCCAAAAGGTCCCCACGTATTCCATCTTATCATCTATAGGCACCCCCCGAATCAGGTTAGTCATGGCTACACCCCAGAGCAGAGCTGGAATCAGGCTCCCTGCAAAAATCATCCTATCCCAGCATTTACGCCAGGTGGGGTTCTCGTCCTTGCTGCGGAACTCGAAGGCCACCCCCCGTACAATCAAGGCCGCCAGGATGAGAAACAGGGCTAAGTAAAAACCGCTGAAAAGGGTGGCATACCAGTTGGGGAAAGCCGCAAATAAAGCCCCACCTGCCGTCAGCATCCAAACTTCGTTGCCATCCCAAAAGGGACCGATGGTGTTAATGATCATACGGCGCTCCGTATCTGTTTTCCCTATCACGGGCAGCAAGATACCCACACCATAATCAAAACCTTCCAAGAAGAAAAAGCCGATAAAGAGGACTGTGACCAGGATAAACCAAAGCACATTTAAGTCCATAACGATACCTCCTTAGAAGTTCCTACGGATTTCGGAGTAATAGTCTCCTCCGGCCCTTGCTTGGCGTATTTGGTTAACAAGTAAACATCAGCCACCGCTAAGGCACCGTAAAGCACAGTAAAACCGACTAAGGTAGTTAAAACAGCACCAGCAGAAACTGAAGGTGAAATAGCTTCTTCTACCTTCTGCAGGCCCTGGACAATCCAGGGTTGGCGCCCTATTTCGGCCACGAGCCAACCGCTGGTATTGGCGATATAAGGCAGGGGAATAGCCCAGAGCATAGCTTTAAGGAACCAAGCCTTTTCTTCCAGCTGCCCCTTACGGGTCAGGTAGAGGCCATAAAGAGCCAGCAAAATCATGAGGACACCGGCGCCCACCATGATACGGAAACTCCAGAAAACAGGAGTGACCGGTGGTATGTAGTTTCCAGGACCGTATTTGGCTTCATACTCGGCCTGAATTTCCTTGATACCTTTAACCTCACCGCTAAAGGTATTGTAGGAAAGAAAACTCAACAGTTTAGGTATCTTAATCTCAAAAGAGTTGGCCTGGGCTTTCTCATCAATGAAAGCCACCAGAGCCAAAGGTGCAGGATCGGCACTTTCCCAATGAGCCTCGGCTGCCGCCATCTTCATGGGCTGGGAGTTAACCAGGTGTTGTCCCTGAAAATGGCCCACTGTAGTAACGAGAAGAATGCTGATAACTCCCATGATCAAACCCAGCCGGAAAGAACGCCTGAAAAAGTCCAGGTAGTTTTTCCTTAATAGATGGTAAGCGCTAATCCCCATGACGAAAAAGGCCGCCGTGGCAAAACCGGAGAGAACCGTATGGGGGAATTGATACAGCACATGGGGATTTGTCAGCAGGGCAAAAAAGTCCGTCATCTCGGCCCGGCCATTCTTGAGCACATAGCCCACAGGCTGCTGCATGAAAGAATTGGCCACCAGAATCCAGAAAGCCGAAAGGTTCGTGGCAAAGGCCACCAGCCAAATGGCTGCGGCATGCTGCACTTTCGAGAGTTTATCCCAGCCAAAAATCCACAGGCCGATAAAAGTAGACTCAATAAAGAATGCCGCTAAAGCCTCCACTGCCAATGGAGCGCCGAAGATATCCCCTACAAAACGGGAATACCCTGACCAGTTCATCCCGAACTGAAACTCCTGGACAATACCGGTAACAACCCCCATGGCAAAATTAATTAAAAAGAGCTTTCCCCAAAACTGGGCCATCTTTTTGTAGGTTTCGTTCCCTGTCTTCACGTAAATAGTCTCCATGATAGCGACCAGAATAGAAAGCCCCAGGGTTAAAGGTACAAAGAGAAAATGATAAACAGTCGTCACGCCAAACTGCCATCTTGCCAACAATAGCTCACTCATAGACTTACCTCCTCACATCTTTCTTTAAACAACTGTCTTTAGCTGTTCTACGATAAAATGCCTGCCCATTTTCCCCTCCTTCCTCCTGGTAGCGCATAATCTATACTAAAATAGTATAGTTTAGGGTAAAAAAATTCCTTCCTTTGAACACTTAAGTCTTTCCGGCCAGCTCAGCAAAGTTATAACGGCTTAATTCCTTAACCAGATTAGCCTGAATCCCGTCCAGGACCTGGTGAATGGGACAGCAGTCAGCCCAGTGTTTACTGCAGTATTCAGGATCTAAAAGACAGCGGTTAATATGCACAGAACCCTCTATGGCCTCTACCACATCCAGCAAAGTGATCTCCCGGGGAGATTTGGCCAGGGTATACCCCCCATCCACACCCCGGTAAGATTTGACAATTCCGGCCTTAATGAGGGAACGCATAATTTTAAGCAAAAACCGCATGGGAATCTCTTCCCTGCTGGCAATGGTTTGAGCACTGACAACTTCCCCGGAAGCAAATTTGGCTAAGTGTAGAACAGCGCGAAAGGCATAATCCGTTGCTTGGTTCAACTGCATGTAAAGTTTCTCCTTTTATAATGTATACTAAAAAAGTATAGTTTGGTTAATTACAACATAATCCATTTTACCGCACCCGTCAAGAATTGTTTTTCAGGATAAAGAGCCAAAAAAGAACAGTCCTGCACTAGGCAGGACTGTTCCTGTTTTCTCATGCGCTCTCTGCAAAAAATCCTCTCTCATCAACACCTTTCTCTTTCAAAACTCTAACAGTGGCGTTCACCATGGGTTTGGGACCGCACATGTAAACTTTATAACCTTCCAGCTTCATATCTTTGAGCACGTCTGTAACAAAACCTCTGTGCCCTTGCCAGCTTTTGTCGGGGAAAGCAACTGTGGGAAGATATTTGAACTTAGGATTTTGGGCAGCTAGCCCTTTAAAAAATTCATCATAAATAAATTCCTCTTCTTTGTTAACCCCATAAATCAGGGTTACATCCTCTAGAGAATTCTTGTTTTGCAAGAGGTCCTCAACAATGGGGACAAAGGGGGTTATGCCAATGCCTCCTGCCACCAAAAGGACTTTAGGGTGATGTTTATCCACCACGAGTTCCCTGCCCAGAGGTCCCTCCAATTCTACAGTGTCCCCTGCCTTAAAGCCGCCGAAAATAATGCTGGTGCCAAAACCGTCTTTCAGTTTTTTAATGGTAACGCTGAGCCTTTCCCCGTCCTCATGATAAGAAGAGATTGAGTAAGCCCTGAACATCTCGGGATCATCCAAAATCTTAACTAAAATAAACTGCCCAGCTTCGTAGTTTACCTTTTCCGGTTCTATCAACTTAAAGGTATATTCGGTCACATCGTGCGTCAGCGGTTTTACCCCTTCCACAATTCCTTTAATCCTTCGCCTGCCCTCATACCCAGTCTTATTAACAGCTTCACTCCTCTGTTTGGACTCATCATAATTGGCCAGGGACAAAATCCCTGCCGGGCAATTTTCAATACAGGTGGTACAACGGATGCAGTTTTCGTTATCAAATTGATTTTCCGGGGAGAATTCAAGATAAGGCTTTAACTGCATGGGACAAACCCTGGAGCATTTCCCGCATTTATGGCATAATTCGGGAGCAGCAACAGTAACTTTTTTATCTGTTCCGGTGTTGAGGCCGGTAGCTTTCCCCAGTTTATAGAAAAGCTGTTCTATGGTACCCATGGGGCAAAAATTACACCAGGCCCGGGGTGTTACAAATAAGGCCAGCGTTGTACCTATGATGGTGGGAATGAGATAATTCATGGTGAAAACAAAACCTAACTTATCATAAAAGGTTAGGGTGCCCCATAACTGTGACACCTTTACAACTCTCCAGGTAAACATCCCCATATACCAGAGGAAGAATAGGACTTTTAAAGTTGTTGAGGTAATGAGCCCCGGTATTTTCTTATTGGGGGAAAGGGGTAACAAAATAAAGTCAAAGAGGCTGCCGTGGGGGCAAAGATTGCCGCACCAGTATTTGCCTTTAAAAAAGCCTAATGTCATAATCGTCAGCATAATGAGTATCAACAAAAGCCCCAGCTTGGGATAGAACAGGCCGCCAATGGCAATAAAAGGCACAATGGTCCAGGAAATCTTCTTAAAGTTGTTAAATGTACGGTTTGTTTTAATATAAAACGATGGTGTCTCTTTGCTCATGCGTTACCTCCCGCTGCTATATTATAGTTTTTATATATATGTTTTACTCTATGTTATTATATACCCCCCGGAGGTATTTTGTAAATACTCTTTATCCGTTCAATTACTGCCAAAATTTTCCCAAAATCGAGTAAGGTAAAGCCGAAGTAATTTGCTTCGGCTTTTATCCTTCTCACAGAACCGTACGTACGGGCCTCGTATACGGCTCCTGATAAATCTCAGTCACTATTACCTATAGTGATACAAAATGCCGACATTGTAAGGTCATGCGGGATTTACGGCCCAACGTGGTCATCACCACCCCTTCTTATGCCGTTACCCTTTCCGAAGACGCTGCAAAGGAAGGTTTTGACCTGACGAGCCTCGCTTTGAAAAAGCTCTGGTTAACAGGTGAAGGTTGTTCCCCATCTTTTCGGAACAGGCTGGAAAAAATCTGGGACACCAGCGCCAATTTCTATTACGGCTCCCTGGAGGCCGGCGCCATAGGCGTTGAATGTGATCAGCATAACGGACGACTGGTAGATGAAATCGTGATTAAAGGGGTCAAATTTTCCCCCTTCTATTTAGAGGAATTTTTAATGCTGTCCAATGTGGTTTTATTGGAACAATTCACATATAAAGTTATACTTGTATATTAAAAAAACTGGCCTAAGCGCCAGTTCTATCTTTCTTATTGATCCCCATCTACTTTTTTATTTAGTCCTTTAAGTTCTAAGAATATCTGTTGAAGTATATTCTCCTCCATACTAAACAACCCCCTCTTACTAAATTTATCATACCATAAGGTTAACTATAAGCCAACAACTATACCACTAAAAACAAAATCCTACGTTTTTCGTCCGTTGATCATTAGCTTGATAGAATTTGCTGCAAAAACTCCCGTAGTAAGAGCAGCAGACAATAGCACAGTACCGTAACCATTAACCATCTCCTTCATTTTGGCTACACTGTTACGTACCCTATTATAATGGTATTCTAAATTAGATATCTTAAATATCCGGCTATTTTCATGCTTTTCGTGTTATATTTATCCGAGTTTGCCTGGCGGAGTTGAAAAATTTCCTCCGGATAAATATAATTTTGCATATCATACCAAATTTTATAGAGAAGGGAATGGAAATAGCTTATGGCACTTGTTAACGAGAATTACCTTAAACTGCCCGGGAGTTACCTTTTTTCGGAAATAGCCCGGAGGGTCAACAAGTTTAAAAAGGACAACCCTGACGCCGACATTATTAGACTGGGTATCGGGGATGTTACCCGGCCCCTCCCTCCCGCCGTGGTGGAGGCAATGAAAAAAGCCGTGGAGGAAATGGGCCGTCAAGAAACTTTCAGGGGTTACGGTCCAGAACAAGGGTACGAGTTCCTTATCGAGAAAATAATCGAAAACGATTTTAGACCGAGGGGAGTGGAACTAGCGATTGACGAGGTGTTTGTCAGCGACGGCGCTAAGAACGATACGGCCAACTTCCAGGAGCTTTTCGGCATCGGCAACATACTGGCGGTAAGCGATCCGGTTTACCCAGTTTACGTTGACAGCAACGTCATGGCCGGGCGTACCGGCCCCGTAAACGCAAAAGGACAGTTTGAAAAAATAGTCTACCTCCCCTGCACCGAGGAAAACGGCATGAAGCCGCCCCTCCCCCGGACCAGAGTGGACATGATATACCTGTGCTTCCCCAACAACCCCACCGGAATGACCCTTTCCAAGGAGGAACTGAAAAAATGGGTGGATTACGCCAGGGAAAACAGGTCGGTTATATTGTTTGACGCCGCCTATGAGGCTTACATACAGGAGGAAGGGGTTCCCCACAGTATATTCGAGGTTGAGGGCGCCCGCGAGGTGGCAGTGGAATTCAGAAGCTTTTCCAAGACCGCCGGTTTTACCGGCACCAGGTGTGCCTACACCATAGTGCCCAGGGAGGTAATGGTTTATGACTCCACGGGCAAGGCTCACAGCCTTAACTCCCTGTGGCTGAGAAGACAGACCACCAAGTTCAACGGGGTTTCTTACCCCGTCCAGGCGGGGGCCGCTGCGGTCTTTTCCGAAGAGGGTAAAAAGCAGGTAAAGGAAATGATAAATTACTATATGGAAAATGCCAGGATCATCAGGGAGGGCCTGGAAAAAGCCGGCTACAAGGTGTTCGGAGGGGTAAACGCCCCCTATATCTGGCTCAAGACTCCTGGCAATATGGGGTCCTGGGACTTTTTCGACAAGCTCATGAAGGACGCCAACGTGGTGGGGACCCCCGGCGCCGGTTTTGGAGCAAACGGAGAGGGATATTTCAGGTTAACCGCCTTCGGTACCAGGGAAAACACTGAAAGAGCCGTTGAGAGGATTAGGACCAGGATGTAGTTGAGGGTAGTCAGTAGCAGGCATCAACCCTTAATCGAGAATAAGCAGAATGCGCAACAGCAAAGGTTGTTGCGCATTTACTGTCAAATGTGAAATAACTAATTCAAGCGGCTTAATTATCACCACCAATTTTATGACGGGTTATTCAAAATTAAATCTGTTAAAATTAAACACCTTTAAAAACTGGATTACGTTTTTCTTTAAAGGCGGCTACACCCTCTTTATTGTCCATGGTTTGCAAACATATACTCTGTAAATCTGCTTCCAACTCTAAAGAGTTTTCCAGGGTTAAATTGTAACTTTGATTTAGTATTTTCTTCGTTAGACTTATAGCAATAGGTGCAGCTTTGCTTAGCTTTTCCGCAAATTCATAAGTAACCTCTCCTAATTCTTCCTCTCTTACCACACGATTTACAATACCTAACTGAAGTGCCTTATCCGCATCAATCGGTTCTGCTGTAAACATAAGTTCCTTTGCTTTCTGTAGTCCTACTAGGCGCGGAAGTAAGTAAGTGCCCCCGCAATCAGGCAATAAGCCTACCTTTGCGAAGCTTTGGACAAACTTTACAGATGTTGTGCAAAAAACTATATCACAAGCCAGTGCTAGATTAAAGCCGGCACCTGCTGCCACTCCATTGACCATAGCTATAACAGGTTTCTCCAAATTAAAAATAGTTGATGTTATTCTACCTGCAGAAATAATGTACTTTCGGCCATCAACAACATTCCCAATACTTTCAATATGGGTGAGATCTCCTCCAGCACAGAAAGCTTTACCCGCACCAGTTAAGACTATTACTTTTACGTTTGGGTCACCTTCGCACTCCTGTAGAACTTGAATTAACTCATCAATTAATTCAGGGCTTAAAGCATTATAAGATTTCGGTCTATTCATTATTACTGTAGCTATTCCGTTTTTTCTTTCTAACAAGACTAATTTTTCATTCATCACCGTACATTCCTCCTTAAAATATTTTCGTTTTATATTTGATTCCACTGCAGAAACCCTTATTTTCACCTCAAATTGTCTACATATAGTGTGATGTGTTAGAATTGACCACTATAGACAGCGCGTGAAATCATAAAATGGTACTTTTTGCAACGGAATCATATTTGAATCAATTTCATAAATCCTGTACTAAAAAGTGTAGACCTATCCCAAAATTGAATAACTTAGCAGCATTGTATATCATAGCCTGCATCAGCCAACACAAAACGCAGATTTTCTGAAAGGATACTTTTTTTCATACCCCAGAAAAGCTCACAAGGGGCTATTAGTTAAATATTCTTCATGTACTGTTTCAATTCCTCATAGAAAATTTCACGAGTGCCGGCCAGTATTACAACAACGGTTGAGCTGCCTTCTTCAATGATTGTATAGGCCGGCTCGTAATTTGTTCTGCTGTAATAAATATCATAGCAAAAAACGCCGGAAAGATCGCCCGTTTTGGATTCGCCTATATAAGGGTCCTTGAGGATTTCATCGACAGCTTTTTGAAAAGCTGCTTTAAGCGGTTTGTCTTTTAGCTTCTTTAAAAAACGGGCGGCGGGAGGCAGAATAATAAGCTTATACATTATTCGTCCTCCGTACCGAAAACACCTTCATATGTGGAAAATCTGACTTTACCGGAGGCAGCAAGGCGGGCTTCATCAAGCAGGCGTTCAACGGCGGGACGGACTTTACGCCGCATTTCCTTGAACCTTTCGAAAAGCTCCGTCCCGGAAAGGCCTTGAGATATTAAGTCAGCAAGGATTTGCTCATCGAATTCACCACTGCACTCCCGCACAGGGCGGATAACAATGGCGTTGTTTTGGAAAGGGCAGTCTGGTAATCTATTACCTTACCTAAATATAAACCTGTAACCCTTGCCAGTTCTGCTTCAATCTTATCCGTAATCTCCTGTGCAAATAATGCCAAGCCCTTTGACTTTTCAAGTTTGGCCTCCGCTTTCCCTCCTAAAATTTCCCCGGAGATTTCCTCGATCTTCGCATTGAGTGCTGCTTTAAGTTTACCGTCCCTTTTTTCCCTGTCTCCTGTCTTTGCGTTTTTGGCAAGATAGTCAAAAATCTCTCTGGCCTCATGATACTGATGATCTGAATATGCTTGGCAAACTAGGCCGTCTTTTCCGCGGTGATTAAGTTCGCTTCATAATGGTTGAAAACTGTCAGCAATGCCCATACCAAAACCACCAGGGTTAGGGCTACAACACTGGCACTAGTCATATTTCTTTGCTTGTTGTTTATTTTCACATTCATAAGTACTCAACCTTTCTCACGGTAAAATCACACAGGTCCGGTTTTCTCTTGTTCTCCCGGAATATATTAGATGGAATGTGGGGGGCCGCAAGCTACATTCAACCTTATTATTAGACTGGAATTTTCAAAAATTGTTCCACACAATTCTAGTGTTATCAGCCCATATTCTTGTTAACGCACTTACGCAAGCCTGACCCCGAATAAGTTTCATGGATATGATGGAATGAAAAATCAAACAATACAATGTAAAGATACAGGAAAAAAGGGGAAAGGAAATGGACAAAAAGAAAAGGGAAGAACCAACCATAGCTCCCGGAAATGAGGAATTATTAGAAAAAAAAGCATCCAGGGAAGATATTAAGAACGGTAATTATACCAGGGTCACTGCCCTGTCCTATGATGAAGTGAATCCGAGTTAACAAGCTGAAACAAAGGACTACGTCCCTAACACCCTGTACAGGAAAGCTATGCTTTACTGTACAATGGGAAAAGCCACTACACGTTGAAAATGTAGTGGCTTTCTTTCTTAAAGTTTATCAATTACCGGGGCAATTCCCATCAATATGCCGTCTTTTTGTACCGCCAGGCTGTCTTCATCGAGGAGCCCGTTTTCACCGGCCTCGGCTAAAAGAGAAGGAGGACCTCTCCCGTGGTACCATCGAGTCTGCCCGGAAAGATCCTGTTCAGGTTTTCCCCATCCCAGGGACAAAAATAAATATAATTCTAACCTTAGCATTCACTATTTTCCACTATTTGTAAAGATAAAAATTGCCAGTACCATTCTATGATGGTGGTACTGGTTTATTAACCTGTAGCAAAATATTTAGGCAATGCTGTAGGATAAGCAAATAAATATAGCCAAGTTGGAAATGATATAAAATATAGAGATTATGAGACTGCAGGAGGTTTAACCATGCTATACTTATTTAAATTTCTTAACCAGAATAAACCCAAATTAAGAGAGTTTGACCCTACGACAATTCAGAGAATTAAAGAAGGGGCTTATCTGGTAAAGGTAATTAGCGAAACTGAAGTTGCAGCAAGAAAATGTGATTTTTATGCTAGCAACTGTGTAGACCAGGAGATTGCCAAATTTTTCAGGGAAGAAGCAAATAAGTTAAAAGAAGGCAAAAAACTTCTACAACAATATTACGAAAGTATGACACAGGAGTGATTAAAAATGAATAAACTATCAGATATGGATATGCTGCAAGACTATGAAAAAGATGCTAGAATGGCGGCTTTAGCCTACGCTTTAATTCAAACAGAAATTATAGATCCTGCCTTACGAAAAGTTTTGTCTAAAGCAAGTCATGAAGCAGCTGAATCACAACAGAAAGCTGCAAATTTAATATTATCCAGGGGTGACCGCCCATAAAAATCCCCTTTAAAGCTCTCAGCATACTTTGGGTGCTTTTTTTCTGGCCTCTTTTAGTCCACCTTTTTCTCTTTGACCATATAGCAATGGAATATTGATCTACATGTACCGCTACCTCGTGAACATTCATGTTGAGGAACTCCAGGTATATGTTTGTAGCAACCTATAAATAGTGTTAGTATATCTTAAACCCACCAGGCAAAGTGGTATTTCTTCTCCTGTTTTAAAAATTGAGGCTAAAATACTTACGTTACGCAATAACAGGATGCTTTACAGTGAAACCTGGATACGAAAGTTTCCCATCTATACGGCAGGGGCACTTTTTTCCGCTCAATCTATAACGGCCGCAAAAAACATATCCTCCTGCTGTATTTTATTCATCACGAAAAAACAGGATAAGCTTTACTTTGGGATTTCAGAAGATTTTCTGCCCGTTCTATCTTCCGCCCCTTTTACCTTTCAAAAAGTAACCCCCTTACCCGCTCTATTTTCGTACCGTAAAAACTGAATGATAGTTCCTTTGTAGAAACCATCCTGGAAACCTTAGTAACCCTCAATCCATCAGAGGATTCTTTACCAATTGTTCTAACGGGAATGGAAGAAAATTAGGAGTTCTCATGGTCCCTATGTGTGTAGAACAAGAATATTATGTTCCTTACTACACTGGAGAAAAACGGGCTATATTAAAAAATGAGCTTTGGGACCGTCTCCGCAGCGAAGCCGTGGCTGAAGGTATCTCCCCCGCAGACGACTGGCAAACCTTCTGGGAAGAACGCCCCATTCGCTACCTCCCCCAACAGGCTTCCCTTATTCGCCTGGGTTTTTACGGGCCCCTGTAATAACCAGGCTTTAATACTTTGCCACTGGAGAAAATTACACTATTATAACTTAAAGGAAAAAAAAGGAGTCATCCCTTGGATATGACTAGCCACAATAACAAAACAGAAGCCATCACTTTACGTGATGACTTCTTGTCGTTTATGCAATAAGAATCAGTTGTCCCTTTTCCTTTGTAGCCGCCAGGTCAATCACCCGCTGGTTGCTGGAACCCCGGAAGGCCAGGCCGATATCCCTGTACTGGATGAGAAAAGGCCCGTCTACCAGGATATCGGTGACCTCCAAAAGCTCTTTAAACCCAGGTCCGTCTATAGCCAGGAGTTCTTCGTAGGTGTAGCCCGTATAGGTAACCACATCCAGGCCAAGCTTTTTGGCTTCCCGGGCTAAGGCCGCCATCTCGGCGGCTTGAAGAAAAGGGTCTCCGCCCGAGAGAGTGATTCCCCTGATATTTTTTAATTTCTTTTTGATGAGTTTTAATATTTCTTTCAAAGTCATTTCCTTACCGCCTGAGGGATCCCAGGTTTCGGGATTGTGGCAGCCCGGGCAGTGATGAGGACAGCCCTGGGTAAAAACCACAAAGCGAACTCCGGGCCCGTCCACCACACTTTCAGAAATTATTCCAGACAGCCGCATACCGGTTACCTCCCCTTGTTAGTTGTTGGTTGATAGTTGGTAGTGAAGCCGACTAAAATAAGAGAATCGGATTTCGGCTATCGGATAGTCGCCAGCTTCAAGAAAGCTTCATATGTACTTTCCGATTCTTCTCCTCTGCTATTTTGCTTTGATTGAAGAATTCAAGACTGGAAAGATATCCTGTAATCCGGCGGATGCGGGAGATATTGCCTTGAGACCCGCATTTCGGACAGGTATCTATCTCAATAACCCCGTTGAAGCCGCATTCCTTACAAATGTCTACAGGAAAGTTAACGGCGGCATAACCCATGTCAGCCTCATACATAGCCCTGATAAGAGCTTCAAAGGCTTGCAGGTTGTGCTTGGGGGCAGAAGGCAGTTCCACGTAAGAGATGTGACCCGCATTACAATACTTGTGGTAAGGTCCTTCCAGGGCAATCTTCTCCATGGCCGTGATTTCAAAGTCTACAGGAATATGGAAGGAGTTCGTGTACCATTCTTTATCGGTGATTCTAGGAATGATGCCAAAACGCTCCCTGTCTTTTTTCGTAAATTTGCCGCTTAAGCCTTCGGCAGGCGTGGCAAGCAAGGTGAAGTTAAGTTTGAATTTTTTGCTGGCTTCGTCACAGCGGCGGCGCAGGTAACTGACGATAGAGAGACCCAAAGCCTGGGCTTCCTGGCTTTCCCCGTGGTGCTTTCCTGTCAGGGCAATGAGGCATTCGGCCAGTCCGATGAACCCTAAACTCAGCGTACCATGACGAATGGCTTTTTCAATGGGGTCATTGGGTTTTAAATCCTCGCTGTCGAGATACAGCTTCTGGCCCATGAGGAAAGGAAAATCCTTGACTCTTAACTTCTTCTGTATATCGTACCTCGTCATCAACTGCTTGAAAGCCAGGTTTAGAATTTCATCCAGGGACTGCCAAAAGGTGGTCATATCACCGCCCGATTTTATACCCAGGCGGGGCAGGTTGACGGTGGTAAAGGACAGATTCCCCCGGCCATTCGTTACCGCGGGCCCGTTGACATTGCCGATAACCCGGGTGCGACAGCCCATATAAGCCACTTCTTCGTCTCTGTAAGGCGCATTAAAGCTGGAATCCTGGAAGGAAAAATTGGGGAAGAGACGGGTACAAGCTACTTTCATACTTAATTTAAACAGGTCATAGTTGGGATCATCTTCCTCATAATTGACCCCTTCTTTAATCTTAAAACAGACATTGGGGAAGATGGGGGCTTCTCCTTTACCCAAGCCCTTTTCATAGGCCAGCAGGAAGTTTTTCGTGATCATGCGCCCCGCCCAGCTGGTATCAGTGCCTAAATTAATGCTGGAGAAGGGAACCTGGGCACCAGCCCGGGAGTGCATGGTATTCAGGTTATAAATAAAGCCTTCCATGGCCTGGTACACTTCATTCTCCGTACGCTCCACGGCCAGTTCTTTAATTTTGTCTTCGTCAGCAGGCGTGCCCATCTTCTCTAAGGCTTCTCTCAGGCTTTTTTCCTGGCGCTGGTACTCTAATTCCACGTAAGGCGCCATATCCCGGTCGAAATAAGCAAAGGACTGCCCGCCATGCATATCATTCTGGTTAGATTGCAGGATAATGGCAGCCAGGGCTGCTGCCGTTTTAATCCCTTTAGGCGGCCGGATATAACCATGTCCGTTGTTAAAGCCCTCCCGCAAGAGACGATCCAGGGGAATCTGCAAACATGTCAGAGTCTTACCATACCAGGAAAGGTCATGTATGTAAATATCTCCTTCAATATGGGCTTTCGCTTCATCCTCGGGAATAACACGTTTCAAATAATAATTGACAGAGGCAACTTCGGAAATCTGTAAGACTTTGGCCGAAGGTGAGTTCCCCACATTAGCATTTTCCCTGTTGGTTTCCCGGAGGATTTCCGCTACCGCATCCATCATTTCCGAACGGGCTTCCCGGATGCGGGAACGTTTCTCCCTGTAAAGAATATAAGCTTTGGCCGTTTTGGCATGCCCTTTTTCGATTAAAACCTTCTCCACGGCATCCTGCACATCTTCTACGGAAAAAATATTGCCGTTAAACTGCTGCTTCAAGTATTTCAGTACATCCAAAGTGAGTTCCATGGCTGTTTGCCGGTCTTCACCACCTACCGCCTTGGCGGCGGCAAAGATAGCATCTGTAATTTTGGCCTCGTTAAAAGGAACTATCCTGTCATCACGTTTTTTAATCTGAGTAAACATATATACTATGCCTCCTATTCCTTTCGCAACAGTCTTTCAATTTCTGTAAAAAAGGTTGATATATCTTTAAACTCCCGGTATACACTGGCAAAACGCACATAAGCAACTTCATCCAGTTGTTTCAGGCGCTCCATCACCAGTTCCCCTATTTCGGAACTGGCCACCTCCCGTTTTAAAGAACTGTCTTTTAGGCTGCGTTCGATGCCTGCCGCCAGTTTTTCCAGCTTGTCCAGGGGTACCGGTCTTTTTTCACAGGCTTTAATTAAGCCGTTTAGAATTTTACGCTGGTCAAAAACTTCTCTCCTGCCGTCTTTTTTTATGACCAAAAGGGGCAGGTCATCAATCTTCTCATAGGTGGTAAAGCGGTTTAAACAATCAGGACACTCCCGCCTGCGGCGTACAGAATAGCCGTCATCGGCCAGCCTGGTTTCCAGGACCCGTGAATCTCCTTGCCCACAATAAGGACAGCGCATCTGGTATCACTCGCTTTCCGTTCAAAAAATAATCCTTTTTACAAAGGATTTTTCCAAGGAAGGCAGAAATAAGTATATGTCTTGTCCACTGCTGAAACCCTAACCCAGGAAACATTTTCCTATATCTAGTGTGCATGTTCATTTTAACAACTATATATAGGGTTGTCAATGGCAAAGGAAGAAATATTTTCTAGTAAATTGGTCCTACAGGCATTTTAAAAAGTCTTAATGTATTACAATACATTAAGACTTTTTTGTGTTTGACGGTTCACTGTTCACGGTTAACGGTTAACGTGCTAATCATATTCCTTTCGAGGAGGCAGTTCTACGTGCTGTCCCGTTACCTCCACCAAAATGACATCCACGCCAATACGAACAATCTTTTCCCAGGGAACAACAAGGTCATCACTACGGCCAAAAAGCCCTAATATTCTCCCCCCGCTCATACCGGGGAGTACAATGGCTTTAATTCGCCCCTTTTCCAAATCCAGTTCAATGTCTTTAATAGGGCCTAAGCGCCGGCCATCGACAATATTGATAATCTCGCGGTCTCGCATATCAGATATTTTGATCAGCATACTCACACCCCCACACCTTGACAATAAATGTATATGAGTTTGAGCTAATAAAATTACTTTTACAGCAAAAAAAATTGGCCAACCCTACTGGGCCAGCCAAATTTTTTTTATTTCCTGCCGGTAACCGTTCTTAAATTTTTGCCACATACTCAAAGGCTCACTTTTTTCCTGGTTTCCGCTTTTGACAGGGATAGCCTCAGCTGAGCTAATATCGAGGAAACAAAAGGGCGGGTATAAGACGCACCACCAGTTATGACCGTTACCCTCTCCGACAGTTACTTTTAAAGACCAGTATTCTCCCTCGGGGATAAGCTTGTCTCTGTACTGCATGGCCGGGTACTTTTCTACCACCATCTGGACCCGCACCGGCTTTTGATAACCTGTCTCAGCCAAAAGCGCCTGGGCTTTGACACCTAAATCATCTAAGTGCTCATAAACATACTGCAGGGCTGCCTGGTGACTGTTCGCTTTTTGAAGAGGCTCAGCCAGTTCTTCTAGTATAAAATCCCTGACCAGAAGCTTTCTTTCCTGGTCCCTTGTCTCATCACTGTGAGCGAGGACATGGAGACGTAAATAAGGGGGTTCCTGCCGTTCTGTATCCATAACGGCCAAACCAAAAGCTAATATGGCCGATAAACATGCAAGAATGAACAATTTTTTTCTCACACTACCACCCTTCTCACATGTATTTCTTCATATGATTAAGGGCGGCTTTTTCCAGGCGGGAAACCTGGGCCTGGGAAATACCTATTTCATCGGCTACTTCCATTTGGGTTTTGCCTTCAAAAAAACGCAGTGTCAGGATAAGTCTTTCCCTGTCGTTCAATTTTCTCAAGGCTTCCTTGACGGAGATACTCTCCAACCAGTTGCCGTCAGCGTTTTTCTCATCGCCAATCTGATCCATGACAAAAATGGGGTCTCCGCCATCATGGTAAATGGGTTCAAAAAGAGAAATAGGTTCCTGGATGGCGTCAAGGGCAAAGACTATTTCTTCCCGGGGAATGTTGAGTTCGGAGGCAATTTCATTAATGGTTGGTTCCCGGGAGTTTTTAAAGACCAGGTTATCCCTGATCTGCAAAGCTTTATAGGCAATATCGCGCAAAGAGCGGCTTACCCTGATGGGGTTATTGTCCCGCAGATACCTTCTGATTTCCCCAATAATCATAGGGACAGCGTATGTGGAAAACTTAACGTTTTGGTTCAAATCAAAGTTATCAATGGCTTTCATCAGGCCGATACAGCCAACCTGGAACAGGTCGTCAACGTATTCCCCCCGGTTGGTAAAGCGTTGAATTACGCTGAGGACCAGCCGTAAATTACCGTTAATCAGTTTTTCCCGGGCAGCAGTATCGCCTTGCTGCACCTTCATAAACAGTTCACGCATCACCGAGTTTTTGAGAACAGGGAGTTTAGACGTATTCACACCGCAAATCTCTACTTTGTTTACGATCATTTCAACCAACCTCCCCGGCATGATAGTTTAAGCTAACTTCATTATTACCGTGAAAAATAGCAATTATACCGTTTAAAACACCGGAGAGATGGAGACTTAGACCACCTTTATGAAATTTTAACAGAAAAACTTTTCGACATGCTTACCCAAAAAAATTAGGCGGCCACGAGGCCGCTTATGGTAGGTCAAGGTTTATTTCCATACAGATCTCATCACAGTTGGGAAACTTTGGACAGTTAATGCACTCTTTCCAGACTTTCTGTGGCATACTTTCTTTGTTGACGATAACAAATCCGCATTTAGCAAAAAAATCAGGCTGATAAGTAAGAGCGAACACTTTAGGGATGCCTAATTCCCGGGCTTCCTGGAGAAAATAGACCACCATTTGCTTGCCAATCCCCTGTTTCGTATACCCCGGCGCTACAGCCAGGGCCCGGATTTCTGCCAGGTCCCCCCAAACAATATGGAGCGCTCCCGTCCCTACAATTTGTTCATCCTTTTCCACCACTACAAAGTCTCGTATATGTTCATATAAGGTATTGCGGGAACGGGGCAGCATCAAGCCCGTTTCTGCATATTTATTCACTAAATTCAACATATCTTCCACATCGCTCAGTTTCGCCTTGCGAAGAATCATTTCCGTCACCCTTTCATCATGTTATACACCATGATAACAGATTGATGTATACATTACAATACGCACTTTTGAATATTTATGCATATCTTATGCAATAAAAAATCGGCTTATCAATAGCCGACTATTCCATACGCTGTATTTCTTTGCGCAAGCGTTTGATGATCCTCTTCTCCAAGCGTGAGATATAAGATTGGGAAATACCCAGCATATCCGCTACTTCTTTCTGGGTCTTTTCCACACCGTCCCGCAGCCCGAAGCGTAAATCCATGATTTTTCTTTCCCGGTTGGAGAGCTTATTCATGGCCATACTTAATAATCTTTTATCCACCTCTTCCTCTAAAGATTTATAGATAATATCATTCTCTGTGCCCATTACATCCGACAACAGCAATTCATTTCCATCCCAGTCAATGTTAAGAGGCTCGTCAAAAGAAACCTCAGTCCGGGTTTTATTGTTGCGACGGAGGTGCATGAGGATTTCATTTTCTATACATCGGGAAGCATAGGTGGCCAGTTTGATTTTCTTTACCGGGTCAAAAGTGTTCACGGCTTTAATCAGGCCAATGGTCCCTATGGAAACCAGGTCCTCGATTCCTACGCCGGTATTTTCAAATTTCCTGGCGATATATACGACCAGGCGAAGGTTGCGTTCAATGAGCGTGCTTTTTACACTCTGCTCACCTTTCTCCAGGCGTTCCAAAAGATAATTTTCTTCGTCCACACTTAAAGGCGGCGGCAGGGCTTCACTACTGCCCACATAAAAGACATCTTCGCTCACGCCTAAAAGCTGTAGTAAGCGAACAACAAAGAGCTTCATCCCCAGATGAAGATTGGAATGCAAAGTTTTTCCTGGTACGAGCATATCATCCCACCCTTCCGTAAGAATGCTATTCTAGTAGTTCAGGGTGTAACAAAGCCTGATACCTTCCCTGATTGCTAAGTTTTTTATTCACTAGACCAACAATAACGTCACCCGTTTTACGCATCTTACCATGATACCGGATTTCCACAGCATCGGGACGAAATCCCAGCATCAAACCGTTGGACCTGCCTACGGAGTTGAAAGGAATGATGCGCAGCCGGGATGACCACTGGGGATCTATTAACGAGGTTAATTCAGGGAGGTGAATTTCTTCACCGGAATTAACAATGTTAACAACTTCCCTGGGTATTAACTTATGCAGGGCTTTCACTTCAGCCACAATCACCGGTTTTTGTGTTAAGGGATCTACCAGCTGGTTGCCGGTATCGAGGAGAGCCTGCAAACTCACTTTGTCGCTGCCAAAAGTAAGAATAATCTGGCTCATCAGGTTTTCCTGGAGCCAATTCTTACGCACGTAGGACAGGCCTCCCACCCCTAAGAAGATGGCCATGCCTATGGCCACCGAAAGCCAGCTGTAATGAATGTTGCCGATGATAACTGCTGCTCCGTTCCAGGCCTGGACGTAACCGGGAGAGTTGTTGGTGAGATAGATGACCCCCATGACGGCTCCTCCCATAGCAAAGGAAACTAAATAAAGATACCCTAAGGAACGGATAAATGAGCCTAAAGGGAGCGGGGCAAAGGCGATAAATACCATCACCAGGGAGCAAAGGACTTTTACTAGAAGAGAGGTAAGGGCCGGCCATTCCGGAAAAAAAATTACCAGGGAATAAAAAGCGCCAAACAGCGCTCCCAGAAAGATTCTCACCATTTTCATCCTGATTTTCCCTATTTTACCAGTCGCCCATAAAATAAAAAAATCCATTATCAAATTGACGAGGAAAACAACATCCACATAAACATGAGCAGTGAGCCCGGTTTCTTCCAAAAGATATCACCTCGGGCATGTGTAACTCCTTTATCATTATACACTGGCCTTTTCCCAGAAAATTGTCAAATTCTGCGGATACAATTGGTATATTTTTATAAGCGAGTGACCGGTGACCCGTGACCAGTGACCCGACTTTCTGGCATTTCATTAAGGCTTTGATTTCTTTGAGAAAATCGAATAAAGTAAAGCCGAAGTAATTAGCTTCGGCTTTATCCTTCTCACAGAACAACCCATCGGCTCAGTAAACATGCCGGACGAACACAATAAAAAAATCCAGAACAGTGCCTGGATTTTTTTCGCTCTTAAGTGTCTTTTTATATTAAATTTTAATGGATAACACCCGTTACAACAAGGGTAACAAAGATTAGATAGAAAATACCTCCTACCAGTAAAGTCCCGGGAGTGAGATACTTCCTGGCACGAATCTGTAAATACACCAGGAGTGCGGAGCTCAGAGCTAAAGCAGCACTGATAAAAGCACCACGGGTAAGTATCCAGGGAGTTAAGGTGATACCTATAGCCGGGATAACCGAACTCTGGAAAACCATCGCTCCTGTGATATTCCCCAGGGCCAATGTGTCCTTACCCTGGGAGACCCAGATAATACTGTTGAATTTCTCCGGCAATTCTGTGGCTACCGGTGCAATAATGAGGGCCAGAATAAAAGCAGGAATTTGGAAAGCCTCCGCTAAGAATTCCACAGAACCTACAAAGAACTTGGCGCCTACTACGATCAAGCCCAGGGCAGCCGCAACCTGGAGCAGCACAATACCGGTGGAGGGATCAGGGTTCTTCTTAGCAAAGATCAGAGGCGATAATTCTTCATCATCGTCGCTGTCACATTCCTGGGCCAGTGTCTTATAGACATAGATGGCATAAGCCAGCACGAGAAATACAGCTACTACCTGTTTCCAGAAGTGCTCGTTGAGGAAGGCGGCAGCGATAGCCACGGTGTATACCACCAGGAAAAAGGCTAAGTCCCGGGACATGATTTCTGTATTAATATGCATACGGGGATATTCCGGCCGTTTCCCCTTGTTGACTATAACGGCAACACCGGTAATAAAGAAGGCCAGCGTACCTAACATAAAAGGAGCACCTAGAATCGCCCCGATACCGATGTGGCTGGCTTCTTCGTGACCACCGCCAAAAATTATGGCAATTACAGGTATCATTGTTTCGGGAAGAGCAGTACCAACAGCCGCCAGGATGCTTCCTACCGCTCCTTCATTAAGGCAAAGTTTTTTTCCTAACCATTCCACCCCGTTCGTAAAAACTTCCGCCCCCACCAAAATAATACCCAGGCTTACTAAAAGAATCGCAATTTCTGCTAGCATCTCTACACCTCTTCTTCTGAATAATTTCTACCTTTCGGTGCTCATCATTGATGAACTACGGTTGAGAAAAACCATTAGCTGATTTCCACCATCGACCTCTTTCTACCCTTAAAGGTGGCCAGTTCCCGGTAGCCAACCTCATAGGCCATATTTCTGGCTTTCTCCAGATCCCTGCCCACCTGATCCGCTTGGTGAGCATCGGAGCTGAGTGTTATAGGAACACCATAGGCACAAAAAGCTGCCAAAAGCTCCTTACTCGGATAGACCTCTCCCACCGGTTTATGCCAACCGTTGGTGTTGATTTCTACTACAACGTCGGCCTCCTTAATGGCTTTTAGGGCTGGTTCAGCCAGATAAACAACGTTTGTTTTGGGTCGATGACCATATATCTTAATTAAGTCAGGATGACCGATAATATCAAAAAAACCTGATTTGGCCGATTCCGCTAGTAGGCGGTAATAGGCCTCATATAATTCATCCATATCCCATTTCTTAAAATCCTCAATATAATCGGGATGATCAAACATCCAGTTGTCGATATAATGAATGGAACCAATAACAAAATCAAAAGGATAAGCAGAGATCTTTTTCTTTATCTCCTCAAGTTTGTTGGGAAAATAGTCACACTCCAGGCCGATTCTCACGCTGACCCCCTCTACTAAAGAACGGGCTTTTTCCAGATTGGGAAAATCATAATAGCCATCGGAAAGATAGCGGTCATGCTCAGCAAAGCCCACCTCCCGGACTCCCCGGGTCTTGGCTTGCCGCAAATAGGCTTCCAGGTTTTCCAAAGTGTGACGTGACGTTAAATGTCCCAAGGCGTGGACATGGTAATCTACTAGCAAGACGCCAACTCCCTTCATTTCATCCTCACTAAATTTTATGGCCTCTTTAACTATTTGACAAGTCTTTTTTCATAAAAAGCAAGGTTAGAACCAGCAGGCTTTTTCTCAACACACAGGCTTCCCCCTCATAATATTCTTAAAATATTATACAGGGAGAAGCCTCGCCCTTGGTTAGGTTCTTATTGGAAAAAGTTTTACATTATTTCCCAACAAATCAGCTCCTGGGTTTCTCTTTACCCGGTATGACATAGGGAATAGGAATATACTGGACGGAGGGACGGCGGCCAGCCGGCTGCGGGTACAGCTCCATCAACTCGTAGACTTCCTTGGGCAGACCTACCTTTACCGGGATACCCATTTCTTTTAATTCATCTACTTTGATGGGATAATCGTGGGTCCAGCGTCCTTCACTGAAAGTACGTGCCAGTTCCCGGGATTTTTCTTCAGGAATCTCGTCAACCAGTAAATTATAGATGGTGTTCTCCACCTGGCGCATGGCTTTCTGGGCCATATCGGCTAAGATCAGGGTATTGTCATCGATTTCGTTGATGTCTTTCTCTTTGGTAACCTTAATGATAGAGGCTGCAGGGTATTGACCCAGCTGGGGATCCACCGGCCCCAGGACAGCATTCTCGTCCATAAGAATTTCGTCAGCAGCCAGAGCCAGCATAGTCCCCCCAGACATGGCATAATGAGGGACCAGCACTGTTACCTTGGCATGATGACGCTGTAGGGCATAGGCAATTTGTTCGGAAGCCAGAACAAGGCCTCCTGGAGTATGTAAAATAATATCAATAGGCAGCTCAGGAGGGGTCAAACGGATAGCCCTTAGCACATGTTCTGAATCTTCGATGTTAATATAGCGGCTGATGGGGATACCCAAAAGGCTCATAGACTCCTGACGGTGAATCATCGTAATCACACGGGAGCCTCTCTTTTTTTCAATACTTCTGATGAGGCGAATACGCTCTGTCTCCACACCCCTTTGTTTTATCATGGGGATTAGCGAAGAAATGACAAAAAATAAAAGAATAAGATTACCCCAATCCACAACAAGCACCCCTTTTCCTTTAATAATATCAGCGTAACCCGTAGGCGGCTAAAGCTTTCCTGGTTTGTTCATAGTTAGGGCAAGCCTTGCTCACCAGGTTCCAAAATCGTTTATTATGAGAGGCCTCTGCCAGATGACACAATTCATGAGTCACCACATACCATAAAAGTTCTAGAGGCGCACCAATCAAACGATGGGAGATATAAATCTGACGGGATTTCAAACTGCATGTTCCCCAGGTAGATCTCTGCAGGTGAAAGGAAATATTGGTAAACTCAAAATTATAGTAAGCCTTATTAATGGTTTCGGCCAAACGAAAGAGTTCCTGGTCTGTTTTTACCGGTCCCTCCTCCTGGCTAAACTGGTATCCCCTAGCCCAATTGATCTTCTCCGAGAGACGGGCCGTTAATTTACGAATGTGTTCCTCTCTCTCTTCCGGTGTTAAGCGGCTGGAAATCACCAGATGAATGATCCCGTCTACCACTTTCCCCGAAGAATTTTTCTTATCCCGATACTCAACAACAACTCTCGGTATCTTCATTCTTCCTACCACTCCAAGCTTCTTTCTCTTACTAAATCTCTAACCCTGCCTGTCCAACAACACAAGACAAAAGAAAAAACACCTTTCCAGGTGTCAGGTTATCTGATCATAATACTAAGACAAGCCAACAAAGACACTTCTGGATTTCTCTTTTATTTTTTCTTCCATTTGGGGACAATGGGCAAACCTTCGTATTCTTCCCGCAGTAAACCCAAAATCCAGAGGTCCACATACTTTCCTTCCACAAAGGCCTGCTTTCTAATTTTGCCCTCGGCAATAAAGCCAAAACTAATGGCGCTCTTCAAGCCCAGGGAGTTATTTTCGTAGATACGCAGGTAAGCCTTCTCAAAACCTAATTCATAGAAGACCAGATCTAAAAGGAAAATCAGGATATCAACACCATACCCGGCCAAACGCATGTCCTTTTCGCCAATTCCCAGCACGATTTCGGCATTACCGTTTTTCCGGTCAATATGACGTAAACCGGCTACCCCGATGGGCCGCTGGTCTTGTTTTCTTAGTACCATATAGACGACCCGCTCTGTTTTGGGATCTTTAATATCGCCTTTAGCATTTAAAATTTCCTTTTGAATAGAATCTAAAGCCACACTGGCATAATCATCATAAACCAGCCGGAACTCTCTATCCACGTACCACTTTTGTAAAGTAGTTGCATCAGCTTCCTCTAATTGGCGCAAGATTATTTTTCTGCCATACCACATTTTCCCCACCTCGCCAGGAGCATTTTCGCTATTACTATATTTCCACATTACCCTTTTGTTTCCTTTTTCTCATTCCATTATGCCCTAAACTATTAGTGCCATGCAACTCAAATCTATGCTCTATGTGTTAATTATGCTTACCGGGATACATTCCCTTTGCCTAACATCTAACAAAACCAGGCTGGCTTTCAGCCTGGCTTTTGTTCTTATTTTGTTCTTATTTTATTCTCTTCATGGTAAATACTGGCACTTACCTGATGATTTCCTTGAGCAGTGTTCTTAAGGCCTGGCAGGAATAAGGTTCGCGTAAACACATTTCCTCTTCCCTACCGGTGTAATAAAAAATATTGTTCAACTGGCTCTTCAGCAACTGAGCCTGGGCCATAATTAATCTGATACTGCTTACTTTTTGTATACACTTTACTTTAGTCCCATCACGAAAGATGATCTGGCTCTGCCCCTCTGCCAGTTTCTCACAGGCCTCTATTTTCTGCAGGACTATATACCCCCAAGCCCCTTCGTCTTTAGCCAGCGGCACTCTCATCTTCACCGGGAGAAGGATGAAATCAGGCCTTAGGGGTAAGGGTGTAGAGCTTTTACGCCCCAAATAAGGACCGCAGCGTTCCTTCATCGCCGCTACATCAACGGCGAAAATCCTGGCTAAATCTTTTACCACAGTTTTGGTACGCCGTTGTATTACCAGTTCCTTTCCTTCTTCCAGGAGCATTTGTGTACTGTTGCCCCCATTGTTGTCATAAAAAGGTATGAGGCAAAGAATTTCCGGCCAAATCTCTGCTAAATCCTGCTTCAGCATGACAATCACCCCACCTTCATACTCATTTTAACCAAACATATGTTCGGAAGTCAAGGCAAAAAAGTAGTCCTTATCCTCGCGACAAAGCCCTTTTCCTCCCACTAGCACCTACCCTCCTTCCAGCACTGGATAACTTTACTGAGTTCCTGGATAGAGTTGGTTAGATTTTCCAGTTTGCCTTCTACCCGTACTAAAAGATAAATACTTACAACCATGGGGAATCCATAATTCCCCAAATGACTTAACATTTCCTCCATTGCTTAACCCCCTTTCTTAAAATCCCATTCCTCATGAACCATTTCCAACTGCAGGGCCTTTTTCCAGCCCTCCGCACACGTATTGCATAATTCCAGGTCCCCCAGTATCCTGTCTTTATCCCAGAGAATCAGCCTGGCTTCCACCAGGCCTACCAGGTCACAGCAAACACATCTTTTCTTTTTGGGTGTACAGAATAATTGAAACTCTAATTTGGCCATAAGATCACCGCTTTCAGTTACTAGTTATTAGTTATTTAGTTATTAGTGGGCATTATGCTGTCTTCTATGTATCTAGATAACCGGAACCGGTGGACCCGTAATCCAATCATCGCCCAACCGGACTCTGGTCATTGGTCACTGGTTACGGGTCACCGGACACGGTCACACTTTAGACTACCAGGATATCGTTGACATCACGGGTTACGATACGAGCCCCCAAAATTGCGGTGAGGTCCCCACCCGCAGTGGTGATGGCGTTGAGGGCCAGGATCTGCCCCATGGCAGCCTCTACGGACTGGGCCGTCAGGTCATCTTTGGGATCTAGCACCGAAACGGTGATTCTGTTGCCTGCACTGTTTTGAAAAATCATTTCCAGGCGTTTGGTCTGCACTTATTTCACCTCCTTTCCTGAACTGCGTGGAACTTTAGATTTCGGTGAGTTCGAAGTTGTTCATACGGCTCACCTGGTCCAAAGTGTGGACCTGCAAACCGGCCAGTTGCTGGGCCAGGGTGTAAATATCCTGGTCACTGGCAGAGGGCTTGATATTCCCGTAGCTGCGGGTTTTGAATACGGGATTGCCTTTTTCGTCGACGCCTGTTTGCATAATGAGTTTGAGACTGGAATCCTTTAAGGTTGAGAGAACCGGCATTTGTTTTCACCTCCTTCCTGTTACGCTGTCATCATAACACGAACATATGTTCCCGAAAAAATCATTCTGTACATGCAAAAGGGGGTTGGGGTAAACAAAAACCGCCTAAAATCAAGAAGAAAAAGCAAAAACCAGCCGGTTTTTTTCATAAAACTGGCTGGTTTTAGAGACAAACCTTAATTTTTTAGGGCTGCTTAAACTAAATTTACATAATATATTCTTTGACCTTTTTTCTTGACCAGCTGGAAAATACTTTATGCTAGGGAGTATAATAAGTACAAGGAAAAAGAAAGTGGGTGTTGTCTTTGCACGTAAACGTCAAATGGCTGGGTAAAATGGCTTTTCAGGGAACTACTCCGGAAGGTCACAAGATCACGATGGACGCTTCCCCGGACCACGGTGGCGAAAACCAGGGACCCCGTCCTACTGAACTTATTTTACAGGCTGTAGCAGGCTGTAGTGGTATAGACATTGTAGATATTCTAACAAAAATGAGACTGAAGTTAACCACATTAGAAATGGAAGTATCCGGGGAGCGGGCCAGTGAATCCCCCCGCTATTTTACGAAGGTTAATGTACATTATAGATTAGCGGGTGAAGGACTAACCCCCGAAAAGGTAGAAAGGGCCATTTCTCTTTCCCTGGAAAAATACTGTTCTGTATCCAATTCTCTGCGCAGTGAAATAACCTGGAGCTATACTATCAACTAACAACTACCAACTAATACAAGGAGGAAATAAAAGTGAAACCATTAGGTTTTATTGACGGAAAAATTGTGGACATTGATGCTTTGGTAGTTCCCCTGGAAGACCGGGGACATCAATTCGGTGACGGTGTCTATGAAGTTATCATGGCTATCGATGGTAAATATGTGTATTTAAAAGAACATCTTGACCGTATGGAAAGAAGCTGTGGGGAAATTCGCCTTGTTCCTTCTTTTAGCCGGGAAGAGGTGGAAAACTTCTGCCACCAGTTACTGAAGGAATCGGGAATGAACGATGCTATGCTCTACCTCCAGTGGACGAGAGGCGTCTCACCAAGAGTTCATTCCTTCCCTCCCAATACCAGAGCCATCCTTTCCGGCACAATTCGGCCCGCTAAAGTCATTCCTCCCGAGCTCTTTGCCAATGGGGCCAGGGCCATTATGATCCCCGATGAACGCTGGCTGAAATGTCATGTCAAATCCCTCAATCTCCTGGGCAGCGTTTTGGCCAAACAGCTCGCGGTGGAAGCCGGTTGTTTTGAAGCCATCCTGGTCCGTGACAACAAATTTGTCACCGAAGGTTCCAACAGTAACTCCTTTGCCGTAAAGGACAATTGTATATACACGGCTCCCGCCAATAATCTGATCCTAGCCGGTGTCACCCGGGCCGTCGTTATGGCCAAGGCTCAAGAACTGGGTTACACCGTAAAAGAAGAATTTGTCTCCCCGCAATTTTACAAGGAAGCTGACGAAGTTTTCCTCACGGGTACAACCACAGAAGTTATGCCCATCACCATACTGGACAATGAACCGGTAGGCGACGGAAAAGTAGGACCTATTACTCGGAAACTACAAGAGGAGTACTGGAAGCTTATCGGTAAAAAGTAATAGAAAAAGCCCGAAAAATTTCGGGCTACAGGCAGGAGTCATCTACTACTTCACTTTTTAGCGGACCGGTAAATTCAATCATCCCCTGGTTTTCCAGTTCTTTGGCTACCTCGAACATACTGGATCTCTGGTCCTCGGACAGACTCCTCACATAAGTGTTAATCTCTTTGGGGTTCACTAACGCTTTAAACTTCATGCCGCCGAATTTTAAAAATTTTTCCTTTGGCACTCGTTATCACCCCATTTTATATATTTTTCAAAAATAATTTGCGTAAAAAGTAGCAATAATATTCTTAAATACACTCTATGCAATGTTGTTACCTAAGGAAAAATTTGTTATACTTCAAGACGTACTAAACTTAAGGAGGATTTGTCATGAAAATTACCAAAGAAATGTCCATCACTGAAATTGTGCAGAAATACCCCCAGACCGTTGATGTGTTTATGAAGCACGGCATGGGATGCTTAGGCTGCGCTGCTGCCCGCTTTGAAAACCTGGCCCAGGGAGCGATGGTTCACGGTATTGATGTCGACAAACTGGTGGAAGCTTTGAACAAGGCCGTCGAATAGTCTATCTGATTTTATGAAAAAGACCTCTATTTTTGTGATGGAGATCTTTTCATACAACTAAAGGATTTAGCATAAAAATACAGAAGCCTGGCTTATGCCAGGCTTTTTATTGCTGAATGACAAGCTTTATCATATTTCTTGCCTTATTGTCCTAATTTAAGCAATTAAATTCTGATAAAATTATTTAATAATCCCTCAATTGTTACCAGCGCCAGCCGGAAGCTGCTGTCATCAACATAGAGACTAAAGCTGTCAATACAACGGCCCAACGGATCATCACTTTACACTTCCCTTCTTCTCTTAACATTACTTATTGCTACCAGCGCCAGCCGGAAGCTGCTGTCATCAACATAGAGACTAAAGCTGTCAATACAACGGCCCAACGGATCATCACTTTACACTTCCCTTCTTCTCTTAACATTACTTATTGCTACCAGCGCCAGCCGGAAGCTGCTGTCATCAACATAGAAACTAAAGCTGTCAATACAACGGCCCAACGAATCATTACTTTACACCTCCTTAAATTTCTTATAAGTAGATATTCGCTAAAGTTGTCCGTTATCCTTTGGAGAAAAAGGAAATTTTTTGTCGAATATGATAAATTTTGTATTAATTTATGTCCTATTTAGAATTAACATTTATCACCATACTTGCATATTCAAAAATATACTACTCCCTAAAATACCTCAAAATCCCCCGGGCGATGGCTTCGGCTACCTGCTGGCGGAAGGGGGGTGAAGTGAGCAAACTGCGGTCACGGGCATGGGATAAAAAGCCCACCTCAACAATAACGGCTGGAGATCTTGCTGATGACAAAAGATAGTAATCTCCGGGAATAGCCTGGCGTCCCGTGCTGCGGACCTGTACCAGTTCTTCTTGTATCAAGCGGGCCAGTTGCGCACTCCGGCTGTTTCCCCTCTCATAGAAGGTTTGGGGCCCTGAATATTTCCCTTCAGCCTCACTATTGCAGTGAATGCTGACAAAGACATGACCGCCGCTCCGTTCTGCGATATGCGCTCTTTCCCTTAGTCCGGCCAACTGCAGGCTGCCCTGGAAAGGACGATAAGCCATGTTTTTATCCCGGGTCCTTGTCAATACTGGTCTTGCCCCCTCTTTCTTCAAAAGAACTGCCACACGTTTGGTGATGTCGAGATTAATGTCTTTTTCCAGCACTCTCCCCGCTACCGCACCGGGGTCCCTGCCGCCATGCCCGGCATCAAGGCAGATGATCTTGCCCTTTAACGGCCCGGTCCCGTTCAGCGTTGGGACCACCCACTGGACCTCTGTAACCCACCAGAAATAGGTATAAAGCAAAGAAAGACATAATAAGAAGGCGGCTGTAGGCCGCCTCTTCTGGATCAGTGTCAACACTCCTCTCCACCTCTTTACGACCACTTACCCAATTTTTACGCCCCGAGAGGAATGTCTTATGCTACTAGGCTCCTTTTTTCTTTCTTGCCGCCTTCTTTTTTTCCCCCGCTTCTTTCTTTTCTTTCTGGACGGCCTCGATACTGGCTTTAAGCGCTTCCATCAAGTCTATTACTTTGGCAGCTTCCGGCTGGACAGGAACAGCTACCTCTTCCCCAGTAATTTTTGCCTGGATCAACTCCATGAGAGCCTGCCTGTAGTGATTGGTGTATTTCTCCGGCCTGAATTCTGCTGTCAAGTTTTCGATGAGGCTAATAGCCATCTTCAGTTCATTTTCATGAACATTGACTTCCTCCTGTAGTTCCGGGATTAAAGCAGGGTTGCGAATTTCGTCAGGATAAAAAATTGTTTCCATGACCAAACAATTCTCATAAACCCTTAAAAGGGCCAGGGATTCTTTTTGCCGTAAAACCACCCTGGCAATAGCGATGCGTCTCGTTTGTTTCATGGCTTCATAAAGAAGACGGTATGGTCTTATCCCTAAATCGCCGGGAGCTATGTAGTATGATTTGACATAATAGATGGGATCCACTTCCTGTAGGCTAACGAAATCCAAGATTTCGATGGTTTTTAAAGTACTTAAGGGTATTTTCTCCAGGTCTTCTTCCTCGATAATGACATAACGCCCTTTCTCGTATTCATAACCCCTGACCAGGTCCTCACTTTTCAATTCAACGTTACAAACGGGACACACCTTTTCATACTTGATGGGAGATTTGCACTGTCTATGTAAAAAATTAAATTTCACTTCCTTAGGGTCGGTGGCGGTATAAAGCTTGATGGGGATATTAACCAATCCGAAAGATATAGCTCCCTTCCAGATGTTTCGCATCTCAACTCTCCTTTGTAAATACCAATCTTTTTCAGTAATATTTATCCCCTATCCTTGCAAAGAATATGAGTGCAAGGTTAAGCAAGTCTCTCTCATACTCTCTCCCTCCTCAATCATATTAAAGGAAGCCGCGCAAGCGGCTTCCCCTTTTTTTGAAATTCAAACAATATAATCGAGTTCACAATGTGGAAAGCGTAAGGAGAGACGTTCCGTGAAAAATTCTTTCACCTCACTAAACTCAACTTTGGGATAGACGTACTTACCATAACCAAACTGGCCAAACTTGAACTGGCGTTCCTCTTCCTTCATAGGCAGTGTCGTCTTGGGAAAGATGGAAAGAATGTTATTTTTGGCCCGCGCTGTAAAACGATGAGTAATGATCTCAAAGCTTAAGTTCTCCGTGGAGGAGGGCGGTAACTCCTGAGCCAGCGTGTCAATAAGTGCCTGGTAATCCTGCTGCCAACCCTCATAAAGTATCACGGGTGCAATAATAAAGCCCAAGGGATAACGGGCTTTCGCCACCTTAACGGCGGCTGTCACACGCTCCTTTAATCCCGGCGTATTATGCTCGTATCTTTCGATGACAGGCTGGGAATTAAGGCTAAACCGGAACCGGGTATGCCCGGTATGTTCTATCCTTAAAAGTGAGTCCACCTCTGTAAATTTGGTTACAAACCGAAATCGTCCCAGGTTCTCCTTGGCAAAAAACTCAATGGTTTTCGCCAAAGCCCCTGTGTATGCTTCAAAGGGAAGAGGGTCAGAAGTGGCGGCACCTTCAAAGTAAGTGATTTTTGGAGCACGCTCCTTTATATATGCTTGGGCCCTGTCCAGTATTTCTTCAATATTAACATAAACCCGCAGATAGGGCTTTTTTCCCAGCGTGGTGTTGAGATAGCAATATTCGCATTTACCTATACAACTTGTACAAAGGGGAAGCTGGTAGTGGGCGGAGGGTTTGCAGGTCTCAAATTTTAAGGTTTTGCGCACCCCTACCACAAAGGTCTGCTTAGCCTCCATGTAGGCTTCCTGGGGAGTCTTACCTGGAATGCCCGTGACCCGGTTATGGGTCCCAATCATATTGACCGGTATGCCAATCTTTCGGAAATGCCGATAAAGCTCTTCGCCTAAAGGATAATTTAAGGCCTCTTTCTCAAAAAAAACACGCTTAGGTATAAAGGGCATGCTAATACCTCCTTCACGTTTCCTGCTTGTTTAGCATAACCTTTTCCCAAGCGTGGAATGCATATTTACGACTTCCGACATCCGACTGCCGACAATACTGTACTAGAACATGGACTAGGAAGCAATTAAACTCGAAAATCGGATATCGGATATCGGGAGGTGAATCCGTATTCGCCAAAAAAATACGTCGGTTATCGGAAAGCAGATATCGCCCCCTAGCGCGGTTTGCCGATGGAGGGCGGCAGTTTACTGGAGAGCTCCACCATTCTTTCGGCCAGGTCTGTTACCTTCTCCCGCAATTTAAAAATGCAGTCAATTTCTACAGCCAAACCCCTGACGATATCTTCGGCCAGGGCCCGGCAGGTGGGAGCGCCGCAGGAGCCGCAGTCCAGGCCGGGTAAGGCTTTATGAATCTCATCAAGAGTCTCCAGCTTTTGCATGGCCAGAGCTAAATCCTCATCAAGAACCAGTACGCTGCAGGGTTCTATCTTTTCCGTCCAGAAAAATTCACTGCAAGCAAATTCTGGAGCAACTTCCGGATAAGACATACCGTATTTCTTACTTAAATTTTGGATACGTGTTTTACTCAGGTAAGAATTTTCAATAGTTAAGGGGCCTCCCACACATCCACCCATACAGGCCAGTCCTTCTATAAAATCGACTTCTTTCAGTTTACCCATGGCGATATCATCTAAAACACGGACCACATTAGCAATTCCATCTACCGACAGTGTCTGGTTAAACGGTAATAGACGGCTTTCTCCCCCAATTACCGCCCAGCCTATACCGGCTCCGGAAGCCCTTGGTTGTATGGAACCGGAGGCTGTGCTTGCAAGCTGGGCTAAAAGGGGGCCGTAAATATCTGAGATGGCTATGACTCCGTCTACCTGTGATTTTTTCACCCCCAAAGGATTTTTTACACTGGTCACTTTAGCTGCACAGGGTGAGATAAAGAAAACACCCACCTGCTCTACAGGGTATCCTTCCTCTTCCAGCTCTTTTTTAGCCAGTCGCGCGGATATTTCCATAGGCGATTCGATGGGGATAACATGTTCTAAAAGCTCAGGATAACGGACCTGTATGAGCCTCAGGACCGCAGGACAAGCCGCAGAAATCACAGGTTTGGGTAAGGCATGGTTTTCCAGATATTTTACCAGAACTTGCGTAGCGATCTCCGCACCCCTTGCCACTTCCCAAACCCTGAAAAAACCGAGATTCAACAGGCCCTGAATAATCTGGTCCACTTTAAACTTATGAGAAAACTGGCTGTATAGTGTAGGGGCGGGCAAGGCTACAGGATAAGGGTATGCTTTTATTATTTCCAAAGGGTCTGTGAGAGCCCTTTTGGCATGATTATGGCAAACCCGGATACACTCACCGCAATCAATACAACGTTCGTCTATAATTTTGGCTTTACCTTCCCGTACCCGGATAGCCTCTGTGGGACAGCGTTTAATGCAGTTCGTACACCCCATGCACTTGTCTTTTTCCAGGGTAACAGAGTGAAAGTAGGCCGCCATAAGAAATCACTCCTTCACCGCTATCAGGATTCTTAAAACCGTTCCTTTACCCTCTCCCGATTCAATGATAAACTCTGTGGCGCAGTTTTGGATATTGGGCAGCCCCATACCGGCGCCGAACCCCATTTCCCGTACTTTATCCGGGGCTGTGGAATATCCTTCTTCCATAGCCAGAGCAATATCGGGGATACCCGGCCCCCTATCCCTGGCAACTATTTTCACATGCTCAGGGCCAATCTCCGCTTCCAACTCCCCTCCCCAGGAATGAATAACGATATTCATTTCCGCTTCATAGGCCGCAATGGCTACACGCCTGATCAGGGGACCGGGGAAACCCAACTGGCTAAGCACCTTTTTTATTTTGGAACTGGCTTCACCTGCCCGGATAAAGTCACCCTGCTCCACAGTAAAATGCAATTTTAAAGGTTTAAACTGTTTATTATCGTCCATCATCTAAACCACACCGCAAACCGTTCTTAAATAAAATCCCGCAGGTGGTAAACATAGAATAGGGTGTCAATATCGTAAGTAAATGCTTTTCTTTAGCTAACTCGAGTACCTCAGGGGCGGGCCGTTTATTCTGTACAAAGATAATGGCTTCAATATCACTCATTTCCGCCGTCCTCACTACCTGGAGGTTATTCAGTCCGGTAATAAGGAGTGCCTTTTCCCCGGCATTGGCCAGTACATGGCTCATCAGGTCTGATGCACAGGCACCCTGAACTTCCATCCCCATTTTGTCTCTACCGGTCAAAACCTCTCCCTGCAGCCAATCGCAGATGTCTTTCAATAACATCTTCTTCCCTCTTTCTTTTCCAATACTCCTAACAGAACTTTCTTTACGTGAAGGGAAAAATCCTGCTGTACAAAGGAAGTTTGTGAAAAAAATCTTTAATAGCACCGCTTCTCACTACGACTTCCGCTATCCGCTTTCCGTTTCCGAAATTTTTTTAAAAATAAAAGAAGCCATTCCCCTGGATTAAGGGTGTGACTTCTACCAACTAACAACTACCAACTACCAACTAACAACTAACAACTACCAACTACCAACTAACCTGCCGTCGCCTGGATTTGCTGCTTTTCCTCCAGGGAAAAAGCTTTAGTCAAATCCAACAGGATTAAGAGCCTGTCCTCCAGTTTTCCTATCCCTTTGACACCGTTTCCGGAGGACATTTGCATAATGATGGCGGGAGGCGGGTCTATCATGGTTTCATTAAGCCGCAGTACCTCCGATACCTCATCGGCCATAATGCCCAGTACCTGATTGCCCAGGTCAATGACGATAATCCTGGTATTATCACCTGTTTCCGTTTTAACACCGTAAAACCTTTTTTTTAAATCAACGACAGGAATTATCCGGCCCCTTAAGTTAATAATACCCTCTACAAACTCCAAACTTTGGGGCAACCTGGTAATTTCCTGCATATGGACTATCTCTTGTACGTTTTTAATTTCAATACCGTATTCCTCGGTATGTAATTTAAATACCACAAACTGCTGGTCCGCCACACAGCCTCACTCCTTACAAGAATATTTTTCCCTTTAACTTTTATTTCGCTGTATTTTATATCTTTCCTCCTATTTTTTGCTTTTCTGACAAATTTTTAGCAAAAAAGTGCATGAAGAAAGTTCTTATCGCCAGCAGGTTTTTTGTATCTTCTCGCGAAACTAATATGTTAATAACTATTCTGACGGAGGTTGAAGCATTGGAAGACTGGAAAGGACTTTTACTCATTCTTTATATGGTCTTTTTATTTTACGCTTTTACTGTGGGCCGCCGGTGGCGCCACTACTATCAAACTAAAAGATTAATTAAGGACCTGGAAAAGTATTTTGGTCAAGAATTGCCTTATTACAAAAAGCAGCGGGATCAAAAGAACGTCAACTGGGAAAGGGTTCTCCAGATGCTTAGGAAAGAACCCACTACCCCCGAGGTAGCCCGTCTCAAAGAACAGGTGAAGAAGAGAGTGGGCGCAGCAGTGAAGTAATAATAGTTCGCAGTTGGCAGTTGGCAGCAGTTTAGCAACTAGTTACTAGTTGCTAGTTACTAGTGATTTCCATCGGCAGTCGGATGTCGGAAAACGGAATACATTTACGGTTCACTGTTTACGGTTTACGGTTCACGAATGTAATGCCTAAGACGAAATAAAGTCCCTCTCAAACAGAGAGGGATTTTATTTTTGCATATAACTCTTCTAATACTTCCCCGGCTTTCCCACGTATGACTAAGTGGGCCTGGTCATCCATATCCGTTGGTTCCAGGTTGATAAAGGCAAGCCTGGCCCCCACATCACGGGCCAGCAAAGGAAAATAATTGGCCGGTGAGACTTCTAACGAAGAACCGATGACCACAAAAAGTTTGGCTCTTCTCGTTTCCATATCGGCCTGGCGCAGAGCCTCAGAGGGTAAAGTTTCCCCGAACAGCACCACACCGGGTTTTAGCTTGCCGCCACAGGCTCTACATGTGGGAAAGTCCTTTTCTTCCAGGGCTTTGCTGCTGTACTTTTCACCACAGTCTAAACATACAGCCTCTCCCAAATTACCATGGAGTTCGATTACTCGTACGGCTCCCGCCTTCTGGTGCAGCCCATCCACGTTTTGTGTAATAATGGCATTTAAAAGCCTTTCTTTCTGCAGTTGGGCCAGGACCAGGTGACCTTTATGGGGCTCGGCCTTATTTAGCCCGGCTAATCTCATCCTGTAAAACTCATAAAACTCGCCGGGATTAGCAAATAAAGCGGAAATGGAAGCTAGCTTGCGGGGGTCTTTTTCTTTCCACAAGCCCTTAGGTGAGCGGAAATCAGGCAGACCAGATTCCGTACTCATCCCGGCTCCGGTAAGGACTACGCGATAACCGGCATCAACCCACCAGCTGGCAATAGTCTCAATCGACAAAACCTCTCCCCCTTTTTTCCCGCAGGATGTCAAAATGAACATCATGGACAGAAGTCGTACCGGTCATAATCATAGCCACGTATAACTCATTGTAAACCTGATCCAAGGCAAGTTTCACGCCCAGGGCACCGGCACCCACAGCCCCAATGGCTAAAGGCCGTCCCATCATGACAGCGTCAGCCCCCAGGGCCAGGGCTTTCAAGACATCCCAACCGTTACGAATACCGCCATCCATCAGGATAGTAATTTTCCCTTTAACCATGTAAGCTATGCCTGGCAATACTTCAGCCGTTCCCAGTGTCCAGTCCAAGACCCGCCCGCCGTGGTTAGAAACAACAATAGCCTTTGCTCCGGCCTGAACCGCTTTCTCTGCTTCTTCCGGAGTCATGACACCCTTAAGGATTACGGGAAGTTTGGTCGCCTTCGTTATTTCCTGGAGTTGGGCTAAAGTCTTAGGTTCTACCTTTTGCCCTGCTGCTCTCATATTAATTAATCCCGCAGCATCAATGTCTATCCCCACAGCTTTACAGCCAGCTTCTTCAGCCATCTTAATCCGTTTAATGATTTCTTCCTGTTCCCGGGGTTTAATAATGGGGATACCCCAACCGTTTAACGTGTTAATTTTCTCCAAACCGTACCTGAATATACTTAAATCAGGCCCATCGCCAATTTGGCCTATGATCCCCGCCTGGTGGCACCCGTTGATAAAGGCATCGGCCAGTTCCTCGTCACTGATAACCCCTTTATAATTGAGTTTACCGCCACCTATGGCTGCACCCAAGACAGGCATCCTCAAAGTGTTTCCGAAAAAATCCCAGGTTAGTGAAGGGTCTGCCACATCATGCATGGTCCTTAGATTGAGAAAACAATTAGCCAGGGCCTCCACATTTCTTTTAAAACTGCTTCCGGTACCAATGCCGCCCACACCGGGTACTTGACCGGCACAGGCTCTACCATCGCATACCCTGCATACCTGGCAAATACCTGCCAGCTTCTCTTTAGCTTTGGCCCTCACTTCTGCCAAATTCATCTCTTTCCCTCCAAATTATCCCTCTATCTTTTAATATATATTATAATATTTCGCCACTTTCACGTTTTTTCCTACTGCTAACGAAAAAAACAATGACGAGGTAAAAAATTACCTCGCCCCTTTAAACTTATTTTACATTTCTAATCATATAACCCACACCGCTGCACGTCACAATATACTCGGGATTACCAGGGTCAGCTTCAATCTTCTGCCGTAATCTACCGATGCTGACGCGCAGGTAGTGGGTGCACTCCTTATATTCACTGCCCCATACGGCCATCAGGAGTTCCTCATGGGGTACTACCTTGTCCACATTGTTGGCAAGATAGGTTAAAAGCTTAAACTCAGTAGGTGTTAAATGCACAGGCTGGTCATTGATTACTGCCTGTCTCTGGGCCATGTCAATCAGTAAATTACCAATTTTGATTTTATCCGTATTGGTCTGGGTAATATTGGCCTTAGCCCGGCGTAATACGGCATTAATGCGAGCCAACAGCTCCTCTACGGCAAAAGGCTTTGTAATATAATCATCGGCTCCGGCATTTAATCCTTCCACGGCATCCTGGATATCATTCTTAGCTGTGATCATGACGATAGGTACATCGGAAACCTGCCTGATCCGGCGGCAGACCTCTAAACCGTCTATTTCCGGAAGCATGATATCGAGAATAATCACATTGGGATTCACAGCATGGAACTGTTCCAGAGCTTCCGTTCCCGTTGTGGCGGAAGCCACCTCAAAACCACTTGCGCGCAGGTTGACCCGTACGAAGCGCAAAATATTGGATTCATCATCTACCACTAAAGCTACAGGTTTTTTCATCCTCATTCCTCCTCTATCAACTCACATGGTATCGTGAAATAAAATTTACTGCCGTGTCCCAAGCTGCTTTCCACCCAAATAGAACCGCCATGGGCCTCAATGATACCTTTAGCAATGGCCAGTCCCACACCACTTCCCCCAATTTTTTGCGTCCAGCTGCTGTTCACCCGGTAAAATCTTTCAAAAATCGCCTGATGATGTTCTTTAGCGATCCCAATCCCCTGATCAGCCACACTTACTTTAATGTGCTTTTCCCCTGGAAGGTATTCGGCAGTAATGTGTATCACTTGATGGGGCGGTGAATACTTAATAGCATTTTCCAGGAGATTATTAAGTACCTGTTCAATTCTTCTTTCATCCAATGGTACAAAGGGCAAGTGTCGTGAATAAGTCGTGGTGATCCTGGCCTCGGGATACCTTTGTTGAAAACGGTTGATAACCCTGTTAATGACCTTAGTAACATCTGCAGAATGTATATCTAATTTTAGTACACCTGCCTCTATTTTAGACATATCCATAATATTGTCAATTAATTCTCTTAAGCGCTGGCTTTCATTAACGATAGCGTGAATAAATTCATCACGTTCTCCGGGATTCCACACTACGTCCTGCCTCAGCAAGGATTCGGCACTTCCGCGAATGGTAGTGAGGGGAGTGCGCAGTTCATGAGAAACAGTGGAAAGGATAGAATTTTTTAAGGAATCGACCTCTTTTTCCCGCGTAATATCCCGGGTGATATAGCCATAACCCAGGAAACCTTCACTTGAAGAAACAGGGAAGCCCTGGATCAGGTAATAACGGGTTTTCCCGCGGTGCGTTACCGCTGCTTCCCGCGGCGGACCAATCCTTTGTTCAAAATAGTCCTCCATCATTTCCGCGACAGGTATCACTATTTTTACTTCGGGATGGGCCTGCTGGTATAGTTCTTTTACGTCTAAACCCTGCCAGGACGCATTTTCCAGATGAAATATCTGTAAAAATACGGGATTGACATAGACTATCTTTTGCCTGGTGTCTACCAGGATTAAGCCCTCATGCATACTGTTGATGACCGCTAAAAAGGTATGATGTTCCTGGTTTATTTTATTGAAAAGGGATACGTTGCTGATCACTACCCCCAACTGACTGCTGATAGCCTGTAAAATTGAGAGGTCATCCTGAGAAAAGCGTCCCAACTGGCGGGTGGACAGGGTAATGGCGCCTAAGATGTTATTGTTATAAATAATGGGGACACTAATCAACGACCGGAGATTAGTTTTACGGAAAGAAATGGGAATCCGTTCTTCATGTGACCCCATATTGTCAACGATAATCGGTGTACCGGTTTTAATAACCTGCTCGCTAAAACTCCCGGTGTAATCAGTATATACCAATTTATCCCCGTCGGGGTAGTCAATACGCCAAATTGCCGGTTTTAGTTCATTTTCTTCCTCGTTTTTTAAAAATATTGTAGATATTTCTACCCCGAAAAGCGCCTTGATTTCCTCTAATACATCACGCAGCACGTCCATCAGATTGTTTGTACTGCTTACTGAGGAAGCTACCGCATAAAGAGCGGCCAGCTCCTTATTCTTCCTCACCAGTTCCCTGGTCCGGGTCTTCACACGATGCTCCAAATCCGCACCGTGTTTTTTTAGAAGGAAGTTTATCTCCTCCAGGCTTTGGGCCATAGAGTTAAAATTACTGCTAAGTTCATATATTTCCAGGGGCAGGCTATTATCCAGGTGAACCCTGTAAGCAAGATTCCCCTGGGCCAATTCCGAACTGGCCTTGTTCAGGTGTTTCAAAGGCTTGGAAATATTGACAAGCAAAAGATGTCTTATGACCACAATAACAATAATGCCTAAGATTATGATACCCAGGGAAAGTCCGGCAGCCTTGTATACCGGTGCAATTACTTCCTGGCGGGGTGCAGCTACCCAGAGCCCCCAGCCGGCGGGTGAAAGGGTAACAAAGCTGGCAATTTCCGTGCGCTGGTAAATAGGTGAGTAATATTCATAAGTGCCATGGGTCTCTTGGCGCAAAGCCGATAAAACGGGTAAAGTCATTTCGTTAAAGTTCAGCGAGGGGACGGCGGGATGATAGATCACAAGGTTATTGGCATCAACCAGTACGGAGTACCCGGAAGGATATACTTTTTGTTTCTGTAAAAGCCTGTCCAGGTATTCCATATTCAGGGTGGCCGCGATGATTCCCGTGGAACTTGACCCGCGGGCAGAAAAAGGAACGATAAGAAATATATTTCTCTGCCGGCCGCTTGATGTTTCCTCTAAGCCAAAGAGCGCCTTAACATTGCCAAACTGGGAATAGGACATCCTTTCCTTCTCCAGCCTTTCCCAGCCTTTCCCTTTTCCAAAAAGAACATGCTCCGTATTAGAACTCAAATTCCATTCCGCTGTTTCTACATATACTTCGGAAAACCCGGGGTAGTGTTTAGCCACCTGTCCTACCAATTTTTTTAGTTCCTCGGGCGGCACATGGAGCTGTTTCATTTCGGCAGCCAGAGTTTCCAGAGCTAAAACATGCTGGTTAAAAAAGGTTTGGACCTCACCGGAGAGGTGGGCTGCCAGGGCTAAATGCTGTCTTTTCAGGTTTTCCCCTTCGTGAATAAGGTTGAAGGTTAGGGTAAAACCCAGCAAGACAATAGGTATGAGTGCCAGAAACGCAATGACACTTACGTAATGATTGATGTGGAGGTACTTCTTCAAGGATCAACTCCTCCTTGTGAAAACTATTTTTTACAGCTTCTTGTTTTCCTGCCGTAAATACTCAAAATTGACTACGTTAAAATTTTGGCAACATTCTACCCTGGTAGTACAAAGACCTTCTTTTCCATATAATTTTTGCATAATTTATTTACCATTTTAGCATCGGCAGGTGCAAAGTCAAAAGCTTTTAAGTCTGGTATTCTTACCCAGCGATAATCCTGACAGTCCAAGGCTCTGGGTGAACCGGCAAGAGGATAACAGTAATAATACAAAAGAATGATATTTCTTTCTTCCTCTTTTTCGGTAATAACGGCGGCAATATCACCCACCTCAATCTCAAAGCCCAGTTCTTCCATAATCTCTCGTTTCAAGGCGGACTCGGGTTCTTCCCCTGCTTCCACTTTGCCCCCGGGGAATTCCCACTTGTTAGCCAGCTTTCCCCCGGCCAGGCGCTGGGCAATTAATATCCTATCACCCTTTTGGATAATGGCTGCCGTTACAAGCAGGTTTATCATAAAAACCTCCATCTCGCGCCGCCGGTGCGGGCGACACAAATAGTAATGAAAACAGGTGCACACCCACCCTGATTACAGTACAATCTGTCTGAGGAGAAGGCACACTACAAAGCACGGTGAGGCGAGTTGCAGACTGCCTCTTGGCTTAAATCAGTATAAAAACCAGTGTAAGGATCGCCTTACAAGCACAAATAAGTGGTGCCATGAGGCCGCACGCTAATCATTGTTTTAACTCAGCGTTAAATGTGCGGCGATCCAGTCACTGTCTTCTCCCTCACAATTTCATTGCAAGGAGGGAGAATTCTGAGAATCGTTTATCCCATCTGTTGTGGCGTCGATGTACACAAGACATTTCTCGTCGCTACGCTCATCACAACGCAGGGTATCGTTCCGAGTTACAAAAAAAAGCGTTTTTCTACCTTTAACAAATCCATTCTGGCGTTTAAGCAGTGGCTGATTGACAACAACTGCTTTGACGTTTGCATGGAGAGCACCGGGAAGTATTATGTTCCCATATACAATTTGCTGGAGGACAGCATCCGGGTTACCGTCGCCAACCCCAAGTGGGTTGCTGCTGTTAAGGGCAACAAGGATGATGTCAAGGATTCCAAGTGGATCGGCGATCTTTTTCGCCTCGGTCTGGTTCCCGGTAGCTTTATCCCGTCCAAGAACATCCGCATTTTGCGGGAGTATACGCGATACCGCTTCAAGCTCGTTTCCTGTAAATCCAGCGAAAAGAACCGCTTTCAGAACGCTTTCACCGTTTGCAATGTCGCCCTTGATGCTGTCGTTTCCGACATGTTTGGCAAATCTGCCTCTTCCATCACGGACTACCTTGTAAACTCGGATTCTTTCGATCCAAAACATTGCGTTTCCTTGCTGCAACGCTCCTTGAAGAAGAAAGCCGACGAGGTCATCGAATCTATTGAGGGTTTTCAAATGTCTGCGGAACAGAAGACACGCATCCGTTTCGTCCGCAAACACTTGGATTTCGTGGAGCAGCTCATTGCCGACCTCGACCAAACCATCGCCCGGTTGGCTGCACCCTTGGAAAGCGCCATTGCCCTACTGTGTACCATTCCCGGAGTTGACCGTAACATAGCCATTACGATCCTCTCCGAAATTGGTACGGATATGTCTCAGTTCTCATCCTCGAAACGCTTATGCTGCTGGGGGGGACTAACGCCCGGCAACAATCAATCCGCAGGCAAAAAGAAGTCCGTTCGCATTACGAGGGCCGGGGTTTATCTCAAGCCCACGCTCGTGCAAGCAGCCCATGCCGCTGTAAAATCGAATTCTTCCGCTTACTACCGTATCAAATATGAGCGGATATCCAAGCGCCGAGGGAAGAAACGAGCCATAATCGCCATTGCCAGAATGATACTTACAGCCACTTATCATATGCTCCAATCAGGTGAAGTCTTCAATCCTTGTGACCTCTACCATGTTGATATGCCGGTGGAGCTTCGCAATAAGCAAAAGGAGAAAGCTTTGAGGCAAGCTGCTAAACTCTTGGTTGCCCATGGTATCGTAAACCCCGAACATATCACGCTGCCTGCTTAATCTTTCTGCGCTCTGCTTCCGTTAGGGCTTGTTTGCTATACCCTTTTTTAAGCTCAGGGGTCTTCGACGCTTGTCGAGAATGTTTTCACGCTAAACACCTCGTATTAGTTACTAGTTACTAGTTATTAGTTACTAGTTGATAGTTGATAGTTGGTAGTTGGTAGTTGCCGGATTTCTTTCCAGCAGGGTTTTTTATTTTTCACTTGCGGGTCTCCTCTAATAAGGGGTACAATTATCGGGAAAATGTTTGGAGGGATTAGAAATGTACCAGGCCATCCTGTTTGATTTAGACGGGACCTTACTCAATACCAATGCTTTAATCATTCATACTTTTCAGTATACCCTGGAAAAGCATCTTGGTATCCAAGTTAAACCCCAGGAACTCACACCGTATTTTGGAGAACCCTTGCGAGTGACATTAAGCCGCTTTGCCCCAAAGAATGTTGATGAATTGGTTGCCACTTACCGGGCCCATAATGCGCTAAAACACGATGAACTGACCACCATTTTTCCCCATGTGCGGGAAACCCTGGCCCAGCTTTATGAGATGGGAATAAAACTGGGTGTTGTCACTTCCAAGTTTAAACCCTCAGCCTTAAAAGGCCTGGAACTGTTTAGGCTGACCCCCTTTTTTGAAGTGATTATCGGACTCGACGATATTCCAGAGCACAAACCCCATCCGGCACCCATTGAAAAAGCACTGAAAGAAATGAAGGTGAAAGCCCCACATGCCTTAATGGTGGGAGACAGCCCCATGGACTTACGCTGCGCCAGAAATGCCGGGGTAGACAGCGCCCTGGTTTCCTATTCACTTTTGCCGCCAGAGGCTCTGGCAGCGGAAAAACCAACTTATGTTTTGCAGGATTTAAGGGACCTCCTGACTATCATCCAACATCGAGAACAAAAAGTAAGCAATTAGTAAGCCAACCTCCGGGTTGGCTTTTAGCTTAGCGGTGTTAATACCCGCTTCCTCACTTGTTCCACTTTGGCGCTGCGGTCCTTTTGCATGTTCTCAATAGCTGCATAGGCCTCTCGCGTACCGATGAGACTTAATGTTTCAATGGCCCTGATGCGTATGTCCATTTTTCTGTCACGCAAAAGGGGCTCCACAAAGGGAAAGGCAGGGTCTCCGATCATACCCAGCGCATATTTGGCATAGACTGCCTCCCGTGCAGGTCCTTTCATGATCTCGATGAGATTGGGTATGGCCTTGACACTTTCCAGAATACCCACGCCCATAATAGCTGCAGCTTTAAGGGGAAAAGCAGACACATCAAGAAAAGCGAGAAAGTACGGTTCCGCCTTCTTTTTAAACTTTTCGCAGATGGAGACGACAATTTCGTCCATATCTTTACCGGGGACCTGGGGGAGCGTGGCGAAAATCCGGGATAAATTCTCTTCTCGCCCCTCTTCAATGATATTAAGCAGATCGCCCCTGGAAAAGGGTTTTACCTCGTCTAATGTTTGGACGCCTTTATCCCTGCTTTTATCAGGAAAGGTATAAATCTTGGCATTGGACCGGTTATACTTACCGGTGCTGAGGACCTCCTGATAATAACTTTGATAACCGGTGTGAGGCAGGCTGCATTCTTGAAAGATGAGGTGGGCAGAGTTGTAAAAGTTCGGCGACAGTTCCAGGCGGTACAGGTGATTATTCCTGATCACAACCAGAGGAACCCCTTCTTCAGCCACAGGGCAAACCCAGGAACTTCCGCGGTACTCGGGAATTTCCCCCAGAACCTCTTCCATCACATGCCTGACCGGATCGCGGGAGGCATGGCCGCTTAATAAGTCACCGGAGAGATAGACACTATAATATTCGCTGGGTATATCGTGGGGATTAAGACTAATCTTACGTCCCACCCAAAAGATAAGCATGTCCTCTTTGATTTTAGGCCGCCTGCTCCTTTGCAAACAGGCCAAACCGTGGAGAATGTGGCGGGAAATAATTTCTTCGGCATCCGTGGAACTACCTATCCTGCTCTTCATACCGGTATAATCCAGATAAAACCCCCAGGCTTCTCTCCTTAACCTTTCCTCTGTCAAGACCTCGTCGCTAAGGGAATGGTTATGAAATTTGGGAAACAAAAGGGGTTTTTTCCCTTCTAAATAACGCAGGAGCTCATAACACACAATCTCCGGAAGATAAACACATTTTACACCGGTACAAACATATTCCCCTTCGTATAAAACGATATAATAAATATTCAGCCTCTTATTGGTCACCAGCCATTTCAAACTATAACTGTGCATAGGATCAGACAAAGAAAAGAGATAACAACCCCTGATGTTTCCCCTGTCGTCCGGGTAAGAGATCACCAGCTCTAATCCCCCCGGATGCTCAATCAGCAAATCTAATTCTTCATCCTCTTCCAATAAGTTTTCTATATCCGAATCCCCCGGGAGCAAAAAATAAAAGTCCACTTCTCCCGCGGAATTTACGGTGTGATAAGTATTACAGTGATGGTCAAAACAATCAATGATGGAACCGTGCCTGCCAGGGTTCAGGTAAGGATCTTCCGGTGAAGGCGACCTGTAGAAAGTATATATTTTGGATGTGTTCTTTAATTCACTCATTGTTTCCTCTCAGCTTGCTATTGGTTGGAATTCGTTTCCTTTTCTTTTTTCAGCATCGACAATCCTTGTAAAACCAGAAAAGCCAATACCCCACCGGCTAAAGCAGTAAAAAGCTGGGGTGTGGTGAGAAGAGAGATGACTCTAGCAGGTAACGGTTTGCTGAGGAAAAGGGGTAAGACATAATGAACACCTAAAGTTAAAAGGGCATATTTGCCCAGGGAAGCAGCAACAATGCCTGTCACAGGCCTTTTTTGTAAGATTCCATAAACAAGGGCCAGGGCGGCGTTACCCGCCATAATCAGGGGAACAGCGGGAAAAAGAGTCATAATGCCAAAGACAAAGGCCAGAACGGGTGTAAAAAGACCCACTATGACGCCGCTCATAGTCCCTACGGTGGCGGTTGCTAGGAAAAGTATAGCGTTCACCAGGGGACCGGTTATGGGTTGGGGCAGCTTAAAACTCTGGACGGCAATGGCTAGAGCTAATAATAAAGCACTTCTTGTTATGAATTTTGGTGTAATGTTCATCTTATCACCCTCCCTAAAGTATCTCCGAAGATACGTTAAAGATTTTTCTACATAAACAGCCTATTTCCCTTTTTATTATATACAAATAATATCAGCCGGAGCCAGTCTAATTCTTTTCTTGTTCTTTCTCAGTTTCAGCCTTCTTTAATACATCCTGTTTCAGAAAGAAGAGGTTAATGGCACCTACACTGGCGGCTAAAATAGCGGGCACTAAGAAAGTCCAGGTGGGGCTTTTTTCCATCAAGAGCCCAAAAAGCGGCGGTCCACCTGCCACACCGAAAAAGCGAACGCCTCCATACAAAGAAGTAACCATTCCCCGTTCATCGATTTTACAAGAGCTCGTGATGAGGGTATTGAGACAGGGTAGGACTAAGCCGGTACCAATTCCCGCAAAAATAAGAGCTCCAACTAAAATATAGGTATTGTCCCGGAAAAACGGTACGATGGCCATAGACCCGCTCAAAAGAAAAAGTCCTGCTACTACCAACAGTTTAAAAAAGGAACTTTTTTTCTGTGTCACTATGCCGGTAATGTACGAAGTGGTGGACATAGCCAATACAGGAATGGCTAAAATCAGGCCTTTTAAGACTCCTTCAATTTTATACTTGGTTTCCAGGTGATCTGATAAGTAAAATAATACGCCGAATAAGACAAAAAGTACGGTCGTCCCGGCCAGGAAAACTGAAACTAAAGACACCCCTTTATTTTCGAAAATCTTTTTTAAAGTAGTCAGATACTGTTTTACCGGTTTGGCTTCGTTTTGACTCTTGGGTTCTTTTACCAGAAACCAGATTCCCAGGGCAATGGGTATACAAAGGACAGGGAAAAGAAAAAATACTGCCCACCAGGCCAGCAATCCTATGAGAGAACCCAGGATAGGGCTTACGACTTTGCCTAAACCGTTGGACGCTTCCAGCAAACCTAACACCTTACTGCGTTCACTGCTGGTAAAAATGTCACCGGCCAGAGCCATGGCTATGGGCGCTGTCCCGGCCGCTCCTATCCCCTGCAAAATACGGCCTGCCATAATCAACGTATAGGACTTGAAAAAAACTGCCGCAAGTCCGGCAATAACCCCCCCTAAACCGTAAGTAATCAATGCAGGGACAATGATGCTTTTCCTGTTGATACGGTCAGAAAGGAAGCCTGCTACCGGTATAGCCAGCCCGGCAGGTATAGAGAACAGGGTAATGGCTAAACTAACCTTAAACTGGGATATATCTAAAGCTTGTTTCATTTGGGGTAAAACAGGAATAAGCATGGAATTACCCAAAACCATGATAAAAGGGACACCGCATAACGCACCCAGAGACATGAGGCTTTTTTTCTGCAAAGCAAAACACACTCCCTTTATTGCTGTCTGAGTGCTAGTTTTTGCTGATATGAAATGATCAATACGCAAACTAAAAATATAAAACGGCTTTGTTAAAAATGCGGCTATGCCGCCACTTTGATTTCCGCTTTCCCATTTTGGTGACCGGAGTCCGCTGGCCGGTGACCAGTGGAGTAATTATCTGGTAACCGGTCACAGGTTAGGGGTCATCGGTTACTGCCCTGCGAACCCAGTACCTTTGAACTTAAGAAAAATCTTTTCCTAGTTTTAGCGAAAAATACTAAACAGTTTTAAGAATAAGGCTGTCAGCCCCGCTGCCATTAGTGGGCCTACCGGAATACCATTAAAAAAGACAATGCCGATAATAGAACCCACCACCAGCCCTAAAAGCAACTCGGGCTGGTATTTTAACATCCGTAAACCGTCACCGTTCATATAAGTAGCCAGGGCCCCACCCAGCAAGGCTAATAAACCGGGTACTGTCAACAGGTTATCCTTCAGGTCTTTAGGCGTAACTTTTCCCCCGGCAAAAGGTATTAAAACCGAAAGCATTAAAAACAAGAGTCCCAGTTCTAAGCCTCTCCGTTCTATTAACGGGAAATAATGCTGCAGGTTAGTTAGTTTTAAGACTAGTAAGACGCACGCCGATGTAGCGATGAGAGGAGCTTTACCAATGACACCGACCAGAATTAAGATGACAAGCAGTGTTTCACCCCACATTAGAACTCTCCTCCCAGGTTAATTATATTTAAAAATATGCCTGAGGAGATAAAGTTATAACATTTCTGGTATTAAATAGTACCACCCTGGCATACATTCTCACCAGGAGGTGGGACTATTGGCAAAGGTTCTCTCGATCGTTTTTGCTATGGGTATGCTGCGGGTCCTTTCTGGCTGTATCGAACTTTCAGCAGCTGCTCTGATGCTTTACTTCAACCGGGTGGAAACTGCTTTAAAAATTAACGCTGTTTTGGCCATGATTGGCCCTACTATTATGATTTTAGTGACAACTCTGGGTATTATTGGTATCTCCGATAAGGTTTCACTGGTTAAAATGTTAACCATCTTATGCGGCGTTACCCTTATCTTTATTGGCCTAAATAAACTTTAATTTCATAATCCCCCTAATTATACTAATTATATTATTTCTACAACTGCAAATAATAATAGCGGCCCAACTAAAATACCTTAAGGAGGTTTTTACCATGACAATTGGTACAAAAATGCACCAGACCTTGGCAACTTTAGAATCTGCAGCGGCTAATATGAAATCTTTTGCCCTGGACACCGAAGACAAGACCGCCAAGCAAATGTTTGCTCAGTATGCCCAGCAGTTAGAAAGCATCTGCCAAGGTATGAGTGCCCGCTGCGACTATATTGAACAACAAGAACCTCAGTACAAGGTATTTAACCAGGCTATGCAGCCTCAACAACAACAACAAAATAACCAGCAGAAAAATGCTGTGAAAACGAGGTTGCAGTAAGGGGGGTGACCCCCTTATTTTATTTCTTGTTAAAATACGATTTCTTCTTCCTCCGGCGAGGTACTCCTGATGATAGACAATACAGCTAATGCTAAAAGCAGAACACCAAAAATAAGATTGAGATAATAGACACCAACCTTAAGCCTGGCCAGGCAGAGCAAAACGAAACTGTAAACAAAATACGTGAAAAATTTTTCGCTTTGCAGAGCCTGGTTTCTCAGAATACTTAGTTTCTTTTTCCGCTGGGAAATCTCTTTTTCAACGATAGCGGTAATTTGTTCAGTGGTGGGGTGCAAATAACTATCTTTGAGGATACCTCTCAGTTGATCACCGTTATATACTTTTAATGAAGGATAACGTTCCTTCAGGACTTTGACTTTGGGACTGAAATCTCTATTTGTAAAGATACGGACCTGCTCGATATTTTTCTGCTGGCAGTGCCGTACGATCCGTACTACATCTTTCGTTTCCAGGACTTCTCCCTCGTTCAGGTGCCGGTACAAAACAGCCAGCTTTTCTCCTTTATAGTTGCCGGTTAAATAATCCTCACCGGCGGCTAAATCCTGAACGGGATATTTTTTTATGATTTCTTCCCGTAAACAATGGAGCACTTCTTCTACAGGAGTATTCTCCAGGCGTTTGGCAAACTCTTTTTCTATGAGACTTTGCTGGCACTGGCCTTTGATCTCCGCAAATTTTCTCCTGTTGACGGCATTGACGGTAAGAACCAGGAGAACGAAGAGGAAAGCCAGGGAGAGCAGGGCTTCTCGAAAAGTGGCTGAGCGGCGAAAAACAAAGAGCAGCGCTACGAAAAAACCTAAGAGATACAGAAAAATACTTTCCCCCCGGGGTTTTTGGCTTTGGCTCCAGTAGTAGTCGCGCAGCATTCTGTGATAACGCCAGTTCCTCCAGATTTTTTTACAAGCTTTGAATAAGTTCACGGTCATCCCTCCCTTTCAAGTTTAGCCATAATCTTTACTTTCTAATCCCCTCTCCGGGGGTTCCTGCTTCACTGAATAAAACATGTTATCCCCCCTTTTGAACTATTTTTTTGTCGTATTAGGTAACGTATAATGGAGTTACAGTACACCAAATCTTTACTATAGATAATAAAGTAGTTGGGGGTGGGGTTTATGGATAATGAAAAATTTCAGGAATTAGTCTTATTACAACTGGCCCAATTACAAAAAAGTATCCAATCTATTGAAAGTAATACCCAGAAAAACACACAATCCATTGATATGGTGGCCCAGGAGACTATGTCCTTGCAGAATGGCTTAAACGAAGTAAAAACCAGCGTGGTGCGAATAGAGAATGAATTGCTCGATAAAGTTCGTGTTCTTTTTGATGCCAATTCCCTACAAATGGATTATTTTGAAAGCCTGAAGGATGGACAAGCAAGGATTGAACAACAAGTTTCTTCTATCTCTAGACGCCTGCTGGATTATGATTATAAGATAGATACCTATGAACGGGAACTACGCTTAATCAGGGCCGAGAAAAAACCAAAATAATATAAATATTAGACCCTGGACCAACATTAGTCCAGGGTCTTTTTAATCGGAGAGATAAACACGGCGGGAGAGGCTGTAGGGCTGGAAGACAGCCTCCTCCACATCCAGGTCCTCGTTCATGACAATCATACCATTATGGAGGAATCTATCTTTCACGTAATAACGCAAATCCATGAAACGACCAATGACTTTATCTTCATGCTTTTCGTAAAATACATGGAAGAAAGGCGTAAATTGCTGGAAGTGCCTGCCCAGGCAGGAGTTCACCAGAATTTTCTTCATGTCTTCTTTGATGTAGTGAAGCCTGCGCAGGATTTTTAGGCGCTTTCTCAGGAGGTCCACACTACCCACAATGTTTCTCCCGGGTACACGGGCAATAAAATCCCATTTGAAAAGACTGTTTAGGGAAGGCATGGTCACCACTTTAATTTCGTGATAATGCCGCGAGAGACGCTTCTTGACCAGGTGGGTGGCCCACATGCGCATCACCCAGCGAACCCCAAGATAAATAACAAAAATTCCACCTAACCAGGGAGATTTAACACCGCGTGCTCCTAAAATTATAGCCGTAAAGCAAAGAGTCATGAGTATAGGATCAAAAATCATCAAAAGGCTGGCCGTATACATTTTTCTGCTGAACGGCCAAAAAATCTGCACCCCGTAAGAGTTAAACAAATCCAAGATGGTATGGGAAAAACCTCCCACAAAAGCCCAGCCCACCAGGTTCAGGAAGAATACGTCATGGTAAAAAGGACTCAGCAGTCCACCTACCACTAAAGCAATACCCGTAAGTCCCGGCAGGGAATGGGAAAAGCCCCGGTGCTGTTTTAAATATGCCAAATCCCCCCAAAACTGGGCCACCACGTCCAAATCCGGCGCTACCGCCCCCAGCGCTGCCGCCATCAAAGCGCCGTTAGCCAGGGATACCCCGCCGCCCGATTGGGCACCCAATGCCATACCCACAATAGCATGTGTAAGTGGATCCATCGTCCTCACCTCATTTTCGACAATATTCGACTCTGACATTATAACATGGGAATGAGGTGAGTGATGGCTGGTACTTGTTACCAACATAAACATAACACGTAGCATGAGGATTTCATACAAATAAGCCAAGGAGCTTTCTCCCTGGCTTAACCTATCCTTTATTAAGGTTTTGTGCTTCTGTTTTGATTTCTTGAAGCATCTCAATAATTTGTTTTTCTTCGGCCTTTCTTTCACAATAGGTCCAATCAATCTTATCGTAGTGTGCGGCTATTAGATAAGTGGCCCACTCCTTACTTGACAAATCCTGCCAGTGTTTGGCAGCAGAAACTCTATCTAAAATAATGTCTTCGATGCCCAAAACATAGAGCTGGAAATCTTCAAATTCAAGGGGTTGTAACCTGGAGTAATCACCATCCAATGGAGGCTTTGGGAACTCAATGACAATATCACTTCCGGGATAGGTCCAAACACCACCCTTATTCTTAAAACCCAGTTCACGTAAGATAGAACCGTATTCAGCTATACCATCGGCAATTAAATCAATATCCATGGTGGCATACTTGCCCATGGTCCACAGCTCTACTGCAAATCCGCCTACTATGACAGGAATGATAAAATATTTCTTAAAAGCCTGAGTTAATATTGCCACTACACCAATCCGGCGCATTATACTGTCTTGATTGGATAGAATCTCAGTGAGTTTCCGTTTTAGCTCTTCCATTTGATTCTCAATCCTTTCTGCGGGTCATAACTAAAACGGCCGTCAGCCTCAGCCTTTCTTATTGCAGCAACTACTGCCCGACCTATGGCAATGAATTCTTCCCTGCTCCTTGGTTTGGCTCTTGGCGCTTTTATTTTTTTCCCTCCTGTAGCTTTTAAAAAACATTCTTTATTCCTGTTTATAAACTCATCGGCTTTAATGGGTGGTTTCATATACATTACCCTCGCTATTCTTCTTAATACTTATAATAATAGTATACCATTTTCCATTTTTTGTAATAGCCCCCTTCTATTCGGCCCCGGCCACATTCGGTCCAAAAGTACGCATTAACCCGTCCGTTCTACCGGCCAGGATGTGCTCTACCGCGATTTCCACCGCCGTCTCCACAGCCTTACGACAGTTTAGATTCCTTTCCTTACTCTGCCATTCATAAGGCGCACATAGCTCCCGGCAGTTTACGGCTCCCATACGGGCCTGGAATTGCTGGGGCATGGAATTAAAAAGGCGGTAAATCCCCGGTTTTCCATAAAGTTTTTGCAATCTCTCTTCTCCTGTACTGCCTTCCAAGGGGTTCTTCCGACCATAGACACTGCTCACAGCCAGCACGGCTCCCAGCAGTGCCCCACAAGCATACCCCGTCAAGCCTATCCCACCACCGAAGCCGGTTGCCAGGGCTACTGTCTCCGCCGGACAATCGATTAACCCTACACCACGTAGGGCAGAAAAGACAGATTCTGCGCAGTTCATCTTTTCCTTAAAGTTGGCTGCCGCCAAATCTTTGGCCTTCGTTACCAAATCCTGTTCCAACATGAAAATCCCCCCTTTTTTAGGTATAAATTAGCTGCGGAGGGGGGAATTCCTCTATTTTTCTAAAAAGTTTTACAGCATGGTATGTGCCGGCATAGGCGTAGTACTTCTCACATCAATAAAGCAGGGTCTATTGCTTGCCATCCATTTTAACCGTAAACACGGTGGTCGCTACCCGTTACCCGATCCCCGCTACCCGGAAATAAATCATAAGATAAAAATTCGGGAAGCGGGGAGCCGAAAGCGTAACATGATGGCAAGCCTGAAAGAATAATTTCATTCTTCTGCTGGTGCTGTTACCGGCATGGATGTCTAGTAATAATATTTGCGTCATAAAACCACCGGAAAACAGTTATAATGGATAATGAATACTTTTGAGGAAAGGCTGATACTATTTGGACACACTGACACATGCGTTAACGGCCATAGGTCTTACTCAGCTGGCCCATTTATCACCCCAGGTGGCTCAGGATCCTGTAACCCAAAAAGCTATCTTTTGGGCAACTATGGCTGGCTCCCAGGCGCCGGACCTTGACATCTTTTTTCGTTTTAAGGGAGAAACTGCTTATCTTAAACACCACCGGGGCTTCTCCCATTCCCTCATGGCCCAGTTTTTGATTCCCGGTGTAACTACCCTAGTCTTAAAAATAATCTTTCCTTCTGTTTCCCCTCTCCTTGTCTTTCTATGGGCACTGGCAGCTACCGTCCTCCATGTCTTTTTTGACCTGTTAACATCCTACGGAACGCAGGCCTTCTTTCCCTTTTCCCCTACGAAATTGGCCTGGGATGTCCTGATGATTATTGAAGTACCTATACTCCTTCTCCTGGGTGCAGGCTTTGTCCTTACCTGGCGGGGTTATCCTCCCGGTTGGGTTTTCTTAGGAGTTTTCTCGCTAATCCTCATTTATATTCTGGTCCGCCTCTATACACGCAGGAAACTCTACCTTCTCCTGGTAGAGCATTTTGCTCCCGGTATTGACGCTTTAAGTCTCGTTCCCACCTTAAATTTTTCGAAATGGGATTTTATCGTGGAAAAAAAGGAGAAGTATTATACGGGAAGGGCCAGTTTACCCTCTACCCTCCAGGTAGAAGGGGTATATTATAAAAACAGCGTTCCGCCTGGCCTATTGAATATCGCCCTGCAAGCCGAACCTATCCAGGCTTTTCAGGATTTTGCCCGTCATCCCATGATAACTTATAAAACTTGTTCAGAGGGACATGAAGTAAAATTTACGGACCTGCGCTATCGTTTCCGGGATTATCATCCCTTTTTTGCTACAGTGACCCTGAACCAAAACCTGCAGATTACCGGAGCCTGTCTGGGCAAAAAGTATCCTAGGAGAGCCGCTGGACAACCTGCGCTTTCCGCCATCCGCCATCCGACATCCGAATAACAAGAACAAAAATAGAAGGTCTGTCCGGGAACAAAACCGGATAGACCTTTATCTTCTTACACTATTTTCTTTGCTTCCTCCCCGCGGCTCGACCTTCTCCTGGTTTCATAACGGGGATCACCCTTTTTCCAGCCAAAATTCCCTCTTTGTTTCTCGATGACATTGTTCGTATTCTTGATAACAAACTCATTTTTGGCTGTGCAGTAATATGTGACCACATCTTCACGGCAATTACCGCATTCAAAACACTGCATGGTGTGTGAAGGTACCTCCATTTCTGTCAAAAGCTAAGGATTTAGTTTTTAATCAACAAAATCAAACTCTAGATCCTTAATACGAACCACATCACCATCCTTAGCCCCTTTTTCCCGCAGGGTTTTTTCTACACCCATTCTACGCAAATTGAACAAAAAACGCCTCACTGCCGCTTCATTGGAAAAATCTGTTTTTTGCGCTAATCTATCAATTTCCGGGCCAGAAACAACCCATGCACCATCATCATTATATTCGACCTCGAAGGGCGGTCCTCCTGCTACCTTCGTAATTTTTAAGCCTTCTTCTTCAATGAAAAGCGGAGTTTCCGGAATCTCCTCCAATAACTGACCGGCCCGGAACATCAGAGGCTTGAGCCCCTCCCCCGTGACGGCGGAGACAGGATAGATTTCATGTTCCTCACCCAAGGCTTCTCTTAATCTTTCCAAGTTTTCCACGGCACCTGTCAGATCCATTTTATTGGCCACGATGATTTGCTGGCGCATGCTTAAAACCGGATTATATTTCTCTAATTCCTGATTAATTATTTTATAATCTTCCAGGGGATCACGACCTTCAGAGCCAGAGATATCTAAAACATGCAAAAGAAGCCTGGTTCTCTCCACATGGCGCAGGAAGCGGTGTCCCAAACCCACTCCTTCACTGGCTCCCTCTACTAAACCGGGAATATCCACCAAAACAAAGCTCTTGCCTTCTTCCAGTCTAACCACACCTAAATTAGGGTCAATAGTAGTAAAATGATAATCAGCAATTTTCGGTTTAGCAGCAGAGACATGAGAGATGATGGTAGACTTGCCGACGTTAGGATAACCGATTAAACCAACATCTGCCAGCAGTTTCAGCTCTAATTCCAACCACTTTTCTTCCCCGGGTTCGCCATTTTCGGCCACTTCGGGAACCCTGTTCACGGGATTGGCAAAGCGGGCATTACCCCTGCCCCCGCGTCCACCTTTGGCTACAACAAAGCGCTGTCCCTGCTGGGACAGGTCGGCTATGGTTTCGTGGGTTTCAGCTACTTTCACCACTGTTCCTATGGGTACTTTAACAATTAAATCTTCTCCATCAGCACCGTGCATGTTTTTACTCATACCATTCTGGCCCCGGGGAGCTTTGAAATGGCGTTTATAACGAAAGTCTACCAGGGTACGTAAACCTTCATCAGCTTCCAGGATCACACTGCCGCCCTGACCTCCGTCACCGCCGGCAGGTCCCCCTTCCGGTATGTATTTTTCCCGGCGAAAAGCGACGATACCGTTACCGCCGTCCCCACCCTTTACATAAATCTTGGCATAATCATAAAACATGGATTTCCCTACCTCACCTGCAGTTTCACTGTCTATTATTACCGTAATTGTTGGTTTCTTTTCCTACCTGAATTCTTAAGACATCGGTAAGCTCACTCCGGACCGTAAAATTCCTAAAGTGTCGGGCCTCGCTCCAGGCTTTAATCCTTCCCGCATATTCCTTAACCAGGTACTCCTGTCCATGGACGAGGAGGTGAATGTGTGTATATTCTTTCCCACCGATTAACATTTGACACTGTACTTGTTGCTGGGGAAGATCCTTAAGCAGCGGCTCAAACAAAGCAGAGATAACTTCCGCTACCTCCCCGTCGTCCTCTTTCCAGGCCTCCAGGCTGTCTTCTACCTGGATTGTTAAAAAATCACCCTGTTCGCCCAAAGAAGCCAAAGCCCAGGTTAGGTAGGCCTGAAGCTGTGGTAAACATATTTTCCCCAGCACACTATAGCGCTGAAAAGACTTCGTCGCTTTCATCAGATATTCCCGGGCTGTTTCAGGCCGCCCAATTTGCAGGTATCCGTGAACCACCTGAAAATGATTCATACAGTCATGCCGTATGATTTTCTGGGCTTCCAGTAATTTTTCCAAATAGTCCAGTTCTGCCACACGCTTCACACCTTATCGCCAGTTTCGCACAAATACCTACCTTTGTATCTATAATTTACCATCACAAAAGAAAAATTGAAAGCCCCGGTTTAACCGGGGCTTAACATTACATAACTGCTTCGGAATAAATGCTCACTTGTTTCTTTTCTTTCCCTTTACGTTCAAACTTCACATATCCGTCGATCAGGGCAAAGAGTGTATCATCCTTACCAATGCCCACGTTTTCACCGGGATGGATTTTAGTACCTCTTTGTCTAACCAGGATATTACCGGCAGTAACAAACTGCCCGTCAAAACGTTTCACACCAAGGCGTTTAGCCTCGCTGTCCCGTCCGTTACGTGAACTGCCCACCCCTTTTTTGTGAGCAAAAAGTTGCAGGTTCATTTTTAACAGCATTTGGTCCACCTCCTCTTGCTGACCTTCAGATACTGTCCATAACTTTCTTCAATACATAGAAGTCCAAGTTCCATAGTATGCATGATTACCTGGGCTTTCGTCATTTCCTCAGGAGCTAAGCCTTCCGGTAACCAGCATTCTATGTAACCCTCGTCATCAAGCTGCCATCTCGGCTTCACCGTCAAATAGGCGTCTAACCCGAGAAGGGTTGTCTGGGCGAGGGCTGAAACGCTGGCGCATACAATATCCTTCCCTGATTCCGCCATGCCGGCATGACCTTTAATGATGAAACCCTTCAACAGGGAACCGTCAAAATAAATATCCGCGTGTATCATGTTAAGCCATGATTTTTTCTACAACAACTTTCGTAAAGGGTTGACGATGGCCCTGGGTTTTACGGTAGTTTTTCTTGGGCTTATATTTGAAAACGATAATCTTGTCACCCTTGCCATGCTTTAAAACCTTTAAAACAGCCTTAGCGCCCGGTACTACGGGAGTACCTACAACAACCTCGCCATCTTTAACAACGGCTAAGACTTTGGTAATTTCCACAGTTTCGCCTTCAGCAGCCTGAAGTTTTTCTACGTTCAGAACGTCGCCTTCCTGTACCTTAAACTGCTTACCACCGGTTTCAATAATTGCGTACATTTTTACACCTCCCTGTCCTAGACTCGCCATCTCCAAGGTAGCTTGACGCATTTAAACCTGAGTTGTGCGGTTTGGCAGGCGTAAGCGCCTACAATAAGAAAGAGTATCATAGATGGCTGGAGATGTCAAGGATACTGTGTTTTCACCTCATAATGCCCTAAATGAAATTGTTCTTTGTTTTTAACAATGATCCGTTTGCCCAGTCGTTGTTCCAGGTTCCTCAGTTCCCTGGCTCCTGCACCGGTCAGGAGTGCCGTCACATGAGGATGAGTTTCCACCAGGAGAGTATCGGAGGTTGTCCGGGCTGCCACTTCTTTTAATTCATTCTTGAGGGAAAGGAGGACGGTCTCTTCGGAAAGTACCGTTCCCTTCCCTTCACAATAGGGGCAGCATTTTTCCAAAGTACTGGAAAGGGATTGCCGCACCTTTTTACGGGTCATTTCTACCAGCCCCAGGGGAGTAATGCCCAAAATGTGGGCTTTAACCTTGTCTTTTTTCAATTCCTCCTCCAGGACCTTAAGTACCCGTTCTTTGTGGTGGGGATCCGTCATATCGATGAAATCAATGATTATAATACCGCCAATATTTCGTAAACGCAGCTGCCGGGCTATTTCCAGGGCAGCTTCCAAATTCGTTTTCAGAACAGTATCGGCTAAATCCGTACTGCCCACGAATTTTCCCGTATTCACATCGATAGCCGTGAGAGCTTCCGTTTGGTCAATCACCAGATAGCCCCCGCTTTTGAGCCATACTTTTCTCTTAAGGGCCTGGGCTAACTCATGGTCGATGGCATATTTTTCAAAAAGATTGTTGGTATCACTTAAAAATACCTTCCCTTTAAGATGGGTTTCCGTGGCTTCCAAGAAATCAATAATCTTTTCAAAGACAGGACGGGAATTCACGCTTAAACGCTGGACATCATCAGTAAAGACATCGCGCAAAATGCGCTGGACCAGTTCTAAATCTTTATGTAAGAGAGCCGGCGCCGAAACGGTTTGGGCCTTGTTTTTGATACGCTGCCAGATTTTCAGCAAGCTTTTGATATCCTGCTCCAGGTCTTCTCGGAGGGAACCCTCGGCAACGGTACGGACGATAACCCCCATGTTGGGAGGCTTAATCTCTTCGGCAATGGCCTTGAGCCTCTCTCTTTCCTCATCTTCCTCAATTCTCCTGGAAATACCCGTATAATCCACGGTAGGCATGAGTACCAGGTAGCGTCCTGGCAATGTAATTTGGGTGGTAACCCTGGCCCCTTTGGTACCCACCGGTTCCTTGGCAATCTGGACCACAATCTCCTGTCCTTCTTTGACGATATCGCGAATATTGGGACGTACCCCATCTCTTACAGGAACATGCTCCTCATCTTGCCATAGGACATTAGCCAGAGCGTCTTCCACATACAAGAAAGCATTCTTCTCCAGCCCGATATCGACAAAGGTAGCCTGCATGCCAGGCAGTACATTATGTACCACACCCTTGTAAATATTGCCCACCAAACGCTGGTTGAGGGCCCGTTCCACATAGATTTCCACCAGCTGTCCCTCTTCCAGCACAGCTACTTTCGTTTCCTCTTCTGCGACTTGTACGAGTATTTCTCTGTACATCAATGGTCACTCCTACTCAAAAAACGACTTTCCGTGTTCCGACTTCCGAATTCCGACAGACCATAAATGGCAGTAATTTTCAGCTGAACCGTTAAAAGTTAACCCACTCATGAAAGACGTCAGGCTTCGGACACTGGTCACTGACAAATTAACTCTCTGAAAAAGTACTCTTAAAATCGGATGTCGGATGTCGGCTAGCGCTAATCGTGTACTATTCCTCCATAGGGGTCTTGATCCTGTCATCTTTACGGATAAACAAGCCCTGCCGGTGAATCCTCACAATCGGTGCCAAGGGGATATTTCCCTTATCTCTTAGCATTTGCAGTACTTCATCGGGTTTAACATTTCCTTCACTGCCGGTTTGCAGATCCATTTCTAACAGCACAATATTATCTTCTACTTTCCCCTTGAGATCGAAAATGCCTTCTCTGATATTCACTTCCCGGGGTCCCTTCTTCCCCTGCCGGGTAATGGTGAAAGCGGACTGGGCCAAGATGGCGGCAATTGCTTCATCTAACTGCTCCCGGCTCACCGTCTGGAGCAAAGGGATCGCAAGTATATAACGGGCCATGTTAATCTGAGCGGTCAGACTTTCTCCCCGGTTTTCTAATTTCTTCATTTCCAGGAGCTTCAGTCCCGGCGGTAAGGCAGCCTCCAGCCTGGAACGCACTTCTTCCACGGGCAGGTCTTCTCTTAATTCAATATCCAGGTACTCTCCTTCACTGGTTACCCCTACGGCCAGGGCAGAACCAAAGGAGAACTTGGGATGGGGATTAAAACCCTCGGAGAAAGCCAGCGGTAAGCGGGCACGGCGAAAGGCCCTTTCCATGGTCCTGGCCATATCCAGGTGGGAGAGGAAACGCCCTTCCGGTGTTTTAGCGTACTTAACGCGCAGTAACATCGACTTTCCCACCTTTCCGCAAAATCATGGCTACGTCTAAATCCTGGCAGATACCACACACAGTACAATGCTGGAAACGGCAGTCCCCGGTTGTAGCAGTCTGATAAGCCTTTTCTCTTTCCAACCAGAGATATTTTTTGGTCACTCCCATGTCAATGTGGTCCCAGGGCAGCACATCATCATAAGAAAATGGCACATTGGCGATATCTTCCACCTTAATGCCAAGCTTTTCAAAGACTTGCATCCAGGCAGCAAACCGGAAGTGTTCCGACCAGCTGTCAAATTTACAGCCCTGGCGCCAGGCTTCTTCCAAGACTCTCCCCATACGCCGGTCACCTTTGGCAAAAACTGCTTCCAGGAGGCTTAAGGAAGCATCATGATAATTGTAGGTTATTCGCTTATCGCTTATTTTGCTTTTTAAAAACTGCTGTTTCTCTTTTAAAAGTTCCAGTTTATCCTGGGCTTCCCACTGGAAAGGTGTATGGGCTTTGGGGACAAAGGAAGAGACACTGATGGTGACCTTGGGAGACTTATGGCGCCCCTGGCTCTTGGTAATACTGAGGCCAATATCCAAAACTTTTTTGGCGAGAATGGCAATACCCTCGATATCCTCAAAAGTTTCGGTAGGGAGACCGATCATAAAATACAGTTTAATCTGGGACCATCCCGCCTCAAAAGCGGTAGCAGCTACTTTCAGGAGGTTTTCTTCCGTAACCCCTTTGTTAATGACATCGCGCAGACGCTGGGTTCCCGCCTCGGGGGCAAAAGTAAGTCCTGTCTTTCTGACCCGCTGTACTTCCTGAGCCAGGTTCATGGAAAAAGAATCCACCCGGAGTGAGGGCAGTGACACCCCAATACTTTCTTTCTGATACTTATCCAACAGTTCCTGCAGCAAAGGCTCCACACACGTATAGTCACTGGTACTAAGGGAGGTAAGAGAGATTTCATTATACCCCGTGGTTTCCACCAGTTTTTCCGCCTGCCTGCTTAATACTTCTTTGCTCCTCTCCCGTACGGGCCGGTAGATCATGCCCGCCTGGCAAAAACGACAGCCTCTGCTGCAGCCCCGCAGCACTTCCAGCATAATGCGGTCGTGTACTACTTCCATGTAAGGCACCAGAGGTTTTTCTGGAAAATAGGCCTCATCCAGGTCTTTAACCACTCTCTTCACGATCCTGGGCGCCACACCGGGTTCTTTTACCCTGATTTCCTGTAATTTCCCGTCATCACCGTAACGTGGTTCATAAAAAACGGGAACATACACACCCTGGATTTGGGCCAATTCCTTAAGGAGTACTTTTTTCTCCTGGCGACCCTGGCGAACCTCCCGGTGCCTTGTTATCAGTTCAAAGATTTCCAGAATAACTTCTTCTCCTTCGCCGATAACAAAAAAATCGAAAAAATCTGCCAGAGGTTCAGGATTATAGGCACACGGTCCCCCGGCCATAATCAGAGGATATGAATCATCCCGCTCCTCTGCCTTTAGGGGTATACCACCTAAATCCAACATGTTCAGGATATTGGTATAACTCATTTCATACTGCAAAGTAAAACCGATACAGTCATAATCCCTGAGGGGCCGGTAAGATTCCAAGCCAAAGAGGGGAATGTTTCTTTCCCGCAGCTCCTTTTCCATGTCGGTCCAGGGGGCAAAAGTTCGTTCCATCAAATAATCCGGCTGTTCATTCACCAGATGATAAAGAATGCGCAGCCCCAGATGGGACATCCCCACCTCATAGAGGTCGGGAAAAGCAAAAAGGGTACGCAGCTTAACCGTATCCCAGTTTTTCTTCACTACATTATGTTCATTGCCCACATAGCGTAATGGTTTAATTACTTTTGGTAAAATTTCTCCTTCCAGAACTTGCCTCAACTGATTCAAAATCAATTGCCTCCTCAAAACCATGATTCCTTATTATATCTATTATGGATAAATAGGCCTAGAAAAAATCTACTATGTCTAATATACAATTCTTTCCTGCAGATGGCAATGACTCAGTTGTTAGTTGGTAGTTGGTAGTTGTTGGTTGTTAATGGATTGACATGACATAAGAAGGCTAAAGCGCAGTAAGGAAAGTAAAAATGAGACCAGCGACGTGGTCTCATGAAATGATTATCTATCATATCCTCTGCCCACTAACAACTATTATGACCCGTGACCAGTGGCCGGTAACCAGTGTCCAGAATTGGATTTTATATCGCTACCCGTCACCCGCTACCAGTTACCCGTAAATTCATTTCACTTCGGGAGTCGGGAAGCGGGAAGCGTTGTTCCACTGCCAACTGCGAACTAGATACTACCAACTAACAACTAAGTCTTGCTGCTCACAGGCATGAAGAGTTTGGCCGGATCCAGGGGCTCATCTTTATTGGTTACTTTAAAATATAACTGGGGATTGGCAGCTTTACCCGTTTTGCCTACCCTGGCAATCACCTGACCCTGAGATACTTGGTCGTTTAGATTCACCAGAATCTCCTTACAGTGTGCATATTTACAGACGACTCCTTTTGCATCGGTGACTTCCACCACCCGTCCTAAAGCCTCTTCATTGCCAATAAGAGTAACCACGCCGCTTAAGGCAGCTTTGACAGGAGTGCCCTCAGGTGCGGCGATAATAATCCCATCATGAAATATTTGAGCATTATCGGCTCCCACAATCCAGCCAAATGGTTTGGTGATCTGCCCGGATACGGGAACCGTCAGGGGTCCTAAATCCTCCTCTTTTTTTATTGTCTCAAAGGCAGCCCGCTCAAAACTGTCACCCCATAATCCCACCTTGGAAAAGAACTTCAGTACCGGCTGGATATCGTAATCCTCGGTAAACCAGCCCCTCACCGTACTTTGCACAGAAGATACAAAAGGTCCCTCAAACTGGAATACCCCCCAGACTAAGAAAAAAATCACAAGGGAAGCCAAAATCTGCCATAGTATTTTTGTGAAACGGCCACTCTTCTTGAGACCTTCCCAAGGTGATTTACGCTTGTTGTAGCAGGACCGGTAGTTAAATTTCCCCGCTGGTTCCCACAATTTACTCATGGTCATCCCCCTCAAACACGGTCTTTTACCTAAAGTATATTGTCCCCCCTTAAATAATATGACTAGCCTTCCGGATATTATAGCCTTCCGGATATTATTGACTTCCTCTCGATTACTAGCTAGAATGAGCTAAACTGGAGGTGTTAGCTGTGTCAAATTTTATTCGTACGTTAAAGACAAAAGTACTTCTTGGGGATGGCGCCATGGGAACGATGCTGGCGGCCTTAGGACTCCCGCCTGGGCAGAGTCCGGAGCTATGGATGCCGGAACATCCCGAGACTATTAAAAAGATTCATCAGGCCTATTTGGAAGCGGGTTCGGAAGTAATCCAAACCAATACGTTCGGAGCTAATGCCATCAAACTCAAGGAATATCACGCCTCTTCTCTGGTTAGGGAAATTAATATAAAAGCAGCTAAACTGGCCAAAGAGGTGGCAGGAACAAAGGCTTTTGTCGCCGGAATTGTGGGACCAAGCGGTCACTTTCCTGCTCCCCTGGGTGATATAAGCTGGACTGAACTTGTGGAAGTCTTCGCTGAACAGGTACAGGCCCTGGCCGAGGGGGGTGCCGACTTTATCTTCTTAGAAACCTTTTCGGACTTGGGGGAGGCCCGGGCTGCCCTTTATGCCGCCAAACAATACACTTCTTTGCCTGTAGCCTGTTCTTTAACTTATACAAAAGGCCGTACCCTTACAGGGACCACCCCTGAGGTCGCCGCCGTAGTCTTAGAAGCCATGGGGGCTGACCTTGTGGGCGCCAATTGTTCCACGGGCCCTGAGGAATTACTGGAGGTAATGGCTGCCTACCGGAAAGCTACCAATTTACCACTCCTGGTAGAACCTAATGCCGGTATGCCTGAGTTTATCGCCGGCAAAACGGTCTACAAACTTTCCCCGGAAATAATGGCTCGCTACGTAGAACCTTTCCGTCAACTGGGTGTCAACCTGATCGGCGCCTGCTGCGGCAGTACGCCGGAACATATTAAAGCCATGTCCCAGGCCTTTGTCTCCCGGGAGCCCGTATGGCCTTCACCCCGGACTTTCCCCACCCGCTTGGCCAGCCGTACCCAGGTAGTCTCCCTGGGTACAAGTGAACTCCCCTTAATGATTGGTGAACGCATCAATCCCACAGCCCGCAAAACAATAGCCGAGGCTTTCCGGCAAGAAAACTGGCCCTTACTGAACGAGGAAGCCAGAAACCAGGTAAAGGCCGGGGCCCTGGCCCTGGATTTAAATGTGGGGGTACCCGGTTTAGATGAAGGTCATCTTCTGGCTCAGGGGGTTCAGCATCTCCAGCTGGCCCTGGATGTGCCCCTGGTCCTGGACTGCACCCGTCCCGAAGCCCTGGAGAAGGGCCTGCAGGAATACCAGGGTAAAGCCTTAATCAACTCGGTCAATGGTGAAGAAGGAAGCCTTAACAGTATCCTGCCCCTGGCCAGGAAATACGGTGCCGCTGTCATCGGCCTCACCCTTGACGAGAGAGGTATCCCGGAAAAAGCGGAAGAGCGGCTGGCTATTGCCGAAAAGATTGTCCGGCGAGCCCAGGAGTATGATATAGCCAAAGAGGATGTGGTCATAGACTGCCTGGTCCTCACGGCCGCTACCTCACCCGGTATTGCCATGGAAACTGTCCGGGCCATCCAGTTAGTAAAAGAACGTCTGGGAGTTTCCACTGTTCTGGGGGTAAGCAATGTTTCCCACGGCCTTCCCCAGCGCTCGTGGCTGAACAGTACTTTCCTGGCCCTGGCCCTGGGTGCCGGCCTGGACGGCGCCATCGTCAATCCCCTGGATACCAGGGTCGGAGAAACTGTAGCCTCTGCCGCTTTGCTTACAGGACGGGACCCCGGTGCCCAGAACTACCTGGTCAGGAGTGGGAAAACTGCTCCTATCGTGGAGGAAAGGAAAGATCCGGGATCAACAAACAAAGAACCGTCCCTGGAAACCCTCCATGAACTCATCATCCACGGCCAGCAGGACCAAATTGTCAATCTCCTGGAAAAATTGCTAATGAAAGCTGCCCCCCTTACCATCATCAACGAGGGGATCATCCCACCCCTCGAAAGAATCGGTGAACTCTTTGCCAAGGGCGAAGTCTTCCTGCCCCAGCTTATGCTTTCAGGTGATGCCGCCAAGAAAGCCTTTGACCTGCTAAAGAAACATCTTCCTAGACAGGCCCTGGAGCACAAGGGAACCATCGTCCTCGGTACGGTGAAAGGAGATGTCCACGATATTGGTAAAAACATCGTCCGTGCCCTCCTGGAAAACTACGGGTACAGGGTAATCGACTTAGGCAAAAATATTCCCGCAGAAGAATTTATTGCGGCCGTAAAAAAGGAAGGTGCCCAGATTTTAGGCTTGAGCGCCCTCATGACCACCACCATGGTGGAAATGGAACGGGTGATTAAAGAATCCAGAAAAGAAAATCTCCCAGTAAAAATTATCGTAGGGGGCGCTGTTGTTACTGAGGATTACGCACGGCAAATCGGAGCCGACGGCTACGGCAAGGATGCCGTGGAAGCTGTGAAAATAGTGCAGGCCCTTCTCAAGGAAACCGAGGTTGGCTAAGATGAAACTGGTACAACTCCCCCTAAACCTTTCACCCGAGGAGATTTTCCCCTTCCTGGGCATTACATCCGGCGCCCGGCTAGCTCCGGAACTGATGAACCTTATCCAACATTACCTGCAGTCAATAAAAGAACTGGCTAAACCCCAGGGCCTCTGGCAGACTTATGCGGTAAAAGATATCTCGCCAGAACGCATCACCCTGGAGACCAGCCCTTTGGTCATCGAAGGGATGAAAACGGTCCCCCATTTTGACACGTCCGTGAAAGTATCCCTGTTGGCCGTCACCCTGGGCAGCACCATAGATCACTTACTGGAGGAACTGGGCCAGCGGGAACCTACCCACGCCCTGATCCTGGATGGCGTGGCTTCCGCCGCTGTTGAGGAAATGGCCGAACAGTTAGACCAGCATATCTCCCGGGAAATCAGGCGGCAAGGTTATTTCCCCACGGCTCGCTTCAGCCCTGGGTATGGAGACTGGCCTCTTTCCTGGCAGAAGGCTTTCCTGGAAAGCATCGACGCCTGGAAAATCAACCTCGGCGTTACTCCCCATTGCCTCCTGCAGCCGGTGAAATCCATAACGGCCGCTATCGGCTGGAGCCGTTTCCCCGTAGAGCGTAATTATGAACTGCCCGCTAAAAAGAAACCCTGCCAGGGCACTCTATCTTGCCAAAATTGCCCCCTGTCCGCTGTTTGTCAAAGAATGCCAGACCACCAACTGCCAGACCTTTGAAAATATACACGGCTAGCTTTACGCAAAGCACCTTGACACCCCCTAATCAATTCCCTTATATTTAAGGGTAATTGAAAGAGAAAAGGGGAGTGTGAGATGGTCGTCTCCGTTGTGGTATGCAGTTCAGATACAAGAAAACGTAATAAAATCACCTCTCTCTTGCAGCAAATGGGTTTAACCGTGGTGGGCGAGGCCTCCGATGGACCCCAGGCCCTGCGCCTTACCCGGTCTGCCCGTCCCAATATTGTAGTGGTAGATGTAGAATTATACCAGTACAGTGAACTGGAGGCCGCTCTCATCATTGCCAGGGAAAAGTTAGCCCCCGTTATTCTTGTAACCTCCCCTCATCACCAGGAAGTAATGAATGCCATCGAAGAACACTACATCATGTCCTACGTAGTAAAACCTCTTAATAGATGGGCCTTAGAATCCAGTATCCGTACAGCCCTGGCTAACTTCCGGAAAATGGAGCAGATGGAACTGGAAATTAACAAACTTAAAGATACCCTGGAAACCCGTAAACTGGTGGAGAGAGCCAAACACATCCTCATGCGTGATTTGAAGCTTTCAGAACCCGAGGCCTTCCGTCGTTTACAAAAACAAAGCATGGATAAAGGCATATCCATGAAAACTCTGTCTGAAGCCATCATTCTTAATGATGAATTAAAAGGTCCTCAATAAAGAGGACTCAGGAATACATTATTTTTTCAGCTATGCCCTTGCATTCGTTTAATTCCCTGTTAGAATAAGTATAAACAATAGCATATTTTCTAGATACGAAGAAGTATCTCAAAGTATGGGCAATGACGTCCAGTGAGCAAACCTTCTAGGTTTTGTTCCTGGACGTTTATTTTTTCCGGAAGGAGTGTGATGGTTTTGGCAATGACCCGTGAAGATGTTCTGAAAAAGGTAAAAGAATTCAACATCAGGTTTATCCGCCTGCAGTTCACAGATATCCTGGGTATACCGAAAAATGTGTCTATTACCGCAAATCAACTGGAGAAAGCACTTAATGGAGAGCTTATGTTTGACGGCTCTTCTATTGAAGGATTTGTCCGGATTCAGGAATCAGATATGTACCTACGCCCCGACATCAACACCTTTCTTGTTTTTCCCTGGCGTCCGGTGGAAGAAGGAGCGGTGGCCCGGATTATCTGTGATATCTATAATGCCAACGGCACTCCTTTCATCGGCGATCCCCGCTATATTTTAAAACAGGTCTTAAAAGAAGCGGCAGAGATGGGTTATATCATGAATGTTGGTCCTGAAGCGGAGTTTTATCTTTTCCATACGGATACCGATGGTTCACCTACGCTCAACACCCATGACAAGGCCGGCTATTTTGACCTCTCCCCTCTCGATTTGGGAGAAGCAGCCAAACGGGATATGATCCTGATTTTAGAGAAAATAGGCTTTGAAATTGAGGCCGCTCACCATGAAGTGGGCAACGGCCAGCACGAAATAGACTTTAAGTACTCCCATGCTTTAGACGTTGCCGATAAAATTATTACCTTTAAAACAGTAGTCAGGATTATAGCACAGCGTCACGGTCTTCATGCCACCTTTATGCCTAAACCCATTTTTGGTGCGGCCGGCAACGGTATGCATATGAACATTTCCCTTTTTAAAGATGGTAAAAATATTTTCTGGGATCCCCAGGCCCCGGACCAGTTAAGCGAAACTGCCCTTCAGTTTATAGCAGGCGTTATGAAACATGCCCGGGCTATCGCCGCTATCACCAACCCTACGGTAAATTCTTATAAACGGCTGATCTCTGGTTATGAAGCACCCATTTACATTGCCTGGTCCGCCGGTAACCGAAGCCCCCTTATCCGTATCCCGGCCAAACGCGGACTCTCCACCCGCATAGAACTGCGTAACCCCGATCCTTCCTGCAACCCCTATCTGGCCCTGGCCGTAACCTTAAAGGCAGGGCTGGCAGGAATCAAAGAAAAATTAGCACCACCTCCTCCTTATAATGCCAATATCTATGAATTGACGGATGAGGAAAGGCTGGAACACAAAATTGAAAAATTACCCGTAAGTTTAGGAGAAGCTTTGGAAGAACTGAGTAAAGACCAGCTTTTAATTGAAGCCTTAGGGCCCCATGTTTACCAGCGGTATATGGCTGCAAAAACCGCTGAATGGCAGGATTACTGCACCCAAGTACACCAGTGGGAAATTGACCGTTATCTGGCAACATTTTAGAAGCTTAAGTATACCTGTAGTACCACGTTAACCGTTAACAGTTAACCGTATTTAAAAGACAACAGGGTTTAGCTATAATACGGTTCACGGTTCACGTCATCACGATTAGCGTCTTCATAAACAATAGAATATTTATTCTGCCACAATGATGTGGTATGGTCTTATGAAGAACAAGGGCGTTCTTAACAACCGGGTTTATTTCCCGGGTTAAGAATGTCCTTTTTTATTTTCTATCAATATCATTTTCAAGGAGGTATTTTAAATGAAAAAGAAAATTATGCTCCCTTTCCTGCTTACCTTGCTCAGTCTCATCTTTTCTTATCCTCTCTTGGCCGCTGAACCTACCGTAGCTGATGTGGTAAAAAGCATTGATACCATCTGGGTCCTGCTCGCTGCCTTTTTGGTCTTTATCATGCACGCTGGTTTTGCTATGGTGGAAACCGGCTTTACCCGGGCTAAAAATGCTGTCAACATTATTATGAAAAATCTGCTCACGGTCGCTATTGGTGTTGTTACTTTTTACTTAGTAGGCTTTGCCCTCATGTTTGGTCAAGACGTAGCCGGATTTCTTGGGGTTACCGGTTTTGCTCTCCAGGGTGTGAATGAAGAAGCTTTTACTGTTCCCCTGGAAGGTTTCTGGTTTTTCCAGGCCGTCTTTGCCGCTACGGCCGCCACCATTGTTTCCGGTGCCGTTGCTGAACGGACCAAGTTTATAGCTTACTGTCTCTTTACCGTGGTTATTACTTCTGTTACTTATCCTATCGTGGGCCACTGGATCTGGGGCGGCGGGTGGCTGTTCCAGAGAGGTTTTATCGACCTGGCCGGTTCCACGGTAGTCCATAGCGTAGGTGGTTGGTCAGCATTAGTAGGCGCCTACCTGGTAGGGGCACGCCTTAATAAATTTACCCCCGACGGCAAGATTAATGTAATCCCTGGCCACAATTTCCCCCTGGGTGCCTTAGGTGTTTTCCTTCTCTGGTTTGGCTGGTTCGGTTTCAACCCCGGCAGCACCCTCTCTGGCATGTCCTCCGATATCGCCCACATCGCTACCACCACCCTCCTGGCCGGAGCAGCCGGCACCATCGGTGCTCTATTCTACACCTGGCTGGCATACGGTAAGCCTGATGCGAGCCTAACCTTAAACGGCGCCCTGGCCGGACTTGTAGCTATCACAGCTGGGGCTCAAGTAGTCACCGCAGCAGGTTCCCTGGCTATCGGTGCCCTGGCCGGTATCGTCCTGGTTATTTCTGTGAGTTTCGTAGAAAAAGTAATGCGCATTGATGACCCGGTTGGTGCTATTTCAGTACACGGTGTCTGCGGCAGTTTTGGTACCCTTTGTGTGGGTCTATTTGCTCAGGAAACTGGTTTACTATACGGTGGTGGTGCAGCGCAGCTTATAACCCAGACTATTGGGGTTTTCAGCGTAGCTGCCTGGTCCATGGTACTTTCCTCCCTCGTTTTCATGCTGCTCAAGGCTACTGTAGGCATCCGTGTAACCGTAGAAGAAGAACTGGAAGGTTTGGATTTAGGCGAACATGGTTTAGAAGCATACGAAAATTATTCCCTTAATCCTAAGAGTATCGCAGCAACCTCCCTGGCTAGCAAATAAAATGGCTTTTCGAAATCGACTGCCCCTATTCGCCTTCCGACTGCCGATTTCCCCATAAATTGAAAGATGTAATAGGACACTAGCAAGTTTAAGGGAAGGTCACTGGCCTCTTCTTTCCTAAAATTGTTTATAGCAAACCTTTAGTAGACTGCTTGAATTACCTCAAATTGAATGGAGGTCAAATCAATGAAGAAAATAGAGTGTATTATCAGGCCCACAAAATTAGATGATGTAAACGCAGCCCTGAGTAAATTCGGTATCCACGGTATGACTGTCACCCAGGTTATGGGCTGCGGGCTCCAGCAAGGGCGTAAAGAAATATACCGGGGGACCACTTATGACATCCACCTTTTACCCAAGATTAAAATTGAAATCGTAGTGCCGGATCGCTGGTTGGATGATATCGTCACGATCATCCGGGAAAAAGCCTATTCCGGTGAGATTGGCGACGGGAAAATCTTCATCTACACCATCGAAAACGCCATCCGCATCAGGACAGGCGAGCAAGGCGACGCCGCACTATAAGGTTTGATACACTATACCTCCCCTTTTTTTCCCTTTCACGAGTTACCCTTCGGGGTAACTTATTTTTTTCTAGAACAATAAATTTACTTGCACAAGGAGAAACAGTATTGCTAAAATATACCTAATGTAGATAATATATTGGCCATAAGGAGGTTTAGAGATTTGCAGAAATATACTAAAGAAGATGTCTTACGGCTGTGTAAAGAAAATAACGTGCGTTTTATCCGGCTGCAGTTCACAGACATTTTAGGTATTCCGAAGAATGTTTCCATTACCATTAGCCAGTTGGAGAAAGCCCTCAACAACGAACTGATGTTTGACGGTTCCTCTATAGAAGGTTTTGTCAGAATTGAAGAATCGGATATGTACCTGTATCCGGATCCCAACACTTTCGTGATCTATCCCTGGCGCCCTATTGAAGAGGGGGCTGTTGCCAGAATGATCTGTGACATTTATAACCCGGACGGCACTCCCTTCGCCGGTGACCCCCGCTATGTCCTGCGCCGTGCCTTAAAAGAAGCGGCGGAGATGGGCTTTACCTTCAATGTGGGACCAGAAGCTGAGTTTTTCCTCTTTCATACTGCCCCCGACGGTTCCCCCACCATCAACACCCATGACAAGGCCGGTTATTTTGACCTTTCACCTGTAGACCTGGGGGAAAATGCCCGCCGGGATATGGTCCTGACCCTGGAGAAAATGGGCTTTGAAATTGAAGCCTCCCACCATGAGGTAGCCCCTGGCCAGCACGAAATCGACTTTAAATATTCCGATGCCCTGGATATCGCCGACAAAATTATTACTTTCAAGATGGTAGTGCGTACTGTGGCCCAGCGTCACGGCCTCCATGCCACTTTCATGGCCAAGCCTATCTTTGGTGAGGCCGGTAACGGCATGCACATGAACCAATCCCTCTTTAAAGACGGGAAAAACATTTTCTGGGATCCCCAGGCACCTGACCAGCTTAGTGAGACCGCCCTGCAGTATATCGCCGGTATCATGAAACATGCCCGGGCTATCGCCGCTATCACCAACCCCACCGTTAATGCTTATAAACGCCTGGTGCCCGGCTATGAGGCCCCTGTGTATATTGCCTGGTCTGCCCAAAACAGAAGCCCCCTCATCCGCATTCCGGCCAAGCGCGGTCTTTCTACACGCATCGAGCTGAGAAACCCCGATCCCACCTGCAATCCTTACCTAGCCTTGGCTGTAGCCCTCAAAGCAGGTCTGGATGGCATTAAGAATAAACTCCAGGCTCCTCCTCCCTGCAACCGCAACATCTATGAAATGTCTCCCCAGGAACGGGAAGAGTTGGGTATCGCCAGCCTGCCCGGTACTCTCCAGGAAGCCCTGCAGGAACTGTCCCGCGATGAAGTCATTAAGGAAGCCTTAGGCCCCCATGTTTATAACCGCTACCTGGAAGCCAAGTACCAGGAGTGGGACGAATACCGCACCAGAGTGCACCAGTGGGAAATCGATCGGTATTTGGCGACATATTAATTAGTTCCTATTCCTAGTTACTAGTTATTAGTAAACCAGTAATAAACAAAAAGAGTCTGTGGCATATAAGTGCTACAGACCCTTTTATTTACTGTAATATATTCACACGCATATACTAGTAACTAGTAACTGATAACTAGTAACTAAATCACCATTTGGCGTACATATTGCCATAAGGCCGCTTGTTATAAGGAATGAGTTTTTTGAATTCCTTATTCATAATCTCTTCGGCATCAAATTTAAAATATGCGGCAAATCGTCCCACGTATTTATTTAAAATAGTGTAGTCTTCCTCTTCCAGGGGAACTACTTTAACCTCTTTACCCAGCTGCTGGGGATCTACTTCACCGCGCAGGTAGATGACACCGCCGTGCATCCCTGCTCCGCAGTAGTCGCCCACAATTTTTTCCCCGGATTTCAGGTTAAGGCCTAAAACAATCTGTATACCCCCGGCCATATATTCGGCAAAGAAGTCTCCGGCCTTACCGCCCACCACAATCACTGGGTTTTTATCCATATATCCCTTCATGTGAATGCCCACCCTGTAGCCTACGTTGCCCTGCACGTAGATCTCGCCGCCGCGCATGGCGTAGCCCAGGGTATCCCTGGCATCACCGTGGATGACAATGATGCCGTCATTCATGGTATTCCCTACAGCATCCTGGGCGTTGCCCAGTATCTCCAGGTGAAGCCCATCCATAAAAGCGGCCATGTCGTTACCCGGTGTGCCCTTAATAATAATCTTTTGTCTTCCCTTGAGCCCGTCACCGATAAAACGATGGCCGTTGACGTTCTTGATGCTGATCTCCTGGGCCCCATGGGCCATGGATTGTTTCACCAGTTCGTTTAACTCTTTGTATTTCATCCCGCGGGCATCGATTGTAATCATCTGCTGCTCCCTCCCGCCAACATTCTTTCTTTTCGTAATTCATCTGGCCAGTCAATGTAGCCAAAATCCTTCTTCAGCAATTTATCCTTGAAAAGCTTCACAGGGATTTTTTCGGAAATAAGACTGGTCAGCATACCTATACGGTTAATCTCCTTCAGAGCAATATACCCTACGATCTGATCATCCTTGAGAACCAGCTTGCGATAAACCCTGTCCTTGGGGTGGCTGATGATTACTTCCTCATATTCCGGACCCTGTGCGGCCAGGATTCCTGCCGTGGTCATGGGAAAACCGAAAAAGCCAATGGCATTCATGGCAAATCCTCCGGAAAAGGTTACTTGAGCCCCTGCCATATTTTGCCCTGCTACCTCTCCCTGCTTATAGGCATTGGGTAAAATGGGAATAACCCTGTCAACCTGGAGAATGGCGTCCCTTCCTTCGGTCACATCACCGGCTGCATAAACATCGGGAACACTGGTCGCCATTTTTTCGTCCACAAGAATGCCCCGGTTCACCCGTACAGGGGTGTTTTTTACCGGATCTGTGTTAGGAATAACCCCAATGGCTACGATGAGAAAATCGCATTCCAGTTCTTCCCCGTTGGCCAGCAACACACCTGTCACGGCTTTATCCCCCAAAATCCGGGATACCGTTGTATTTAAAACAAATTTTATCCCGCGTTCTTCCATCACATTCTGGACGATACTGGCTGCATTTTCATCGAGAATGGAACTGAGAACCCGGTTAGCCAGTTCTATCACTGTCACATCTACACCTGCATAATAAAGGGCTTCGGCTGCCTTCATGCCGATTAAGCCGGCGCCGATGATGACGGCTTTTTTATTAATCCGGGCTACCTGCCCAATGGCCTTAACATCATCCCACTTTTGAAAGGTGTAAATCTCTTCTTTATCCAATCCCTCCATGGGAGGAATAAAGGGTTTACCCCCTGTGGCGATGAGCAGTTTATCATAAGAAACTTCCGCTCCGTCAGCCAAAATCACTTTCTTTTGTTCCACATCAATCCCGGAAGCGGCCACACCGCCACGGAAGTTTACCCCGTATTTTTCGTAATAATCCCGGGGACGGTAATACATTTTATCCTCGCTCACCTTACCGGCCAGGTAGTAAGAAATTAAGGGCCGGGAATAGGTATGGTACGGTTCGGCTGCAATGATGGTAATAGGGTTATCTGCATCAACTTTGCGAATTCCCTCCACAGCCCCGATAGCTGCGGCAGAATTGCCAATGATTACGTATTCCATATTTTCTCCCCTCCTTAAGCCCTAACCTGAGATTCGTCTTCCTGGTAAAGAAGCGCTCCATTGGGACAATGCTGGACACAGGCAGGCATCTCTTTCAGGCCGCTGCAGAGGTCGCATTTAGCGGCCACCTTTTTGCCCCGTTCGTCCTGGACAATGGCTCCGTGGGGGCAGACCAAGATGCAGGTCCAGCAGCCCACACAGCGTGTTTCGTCATTGGTCACCACACCGGTTACAGGGTCCTTCTGCATAGCCCCTGTGATACACGCTTTGGTACAGTTGGCCTCCTCACAGTGGCGGCACTGTAAAGCAAAGGAGAGGGGACGGTTCTCTTCCACAATGACCCTGGGTAAGGGGCGGGGATTGCTTTTCTTGAAAGCCTTCACTATATCATTTTTATATGGTGAGTGAGCCGTCACACAATGAACTTGACACAAGCGACAGCCCACACAGAACTCTTCCCTGGCATATACCCTTTTCATGAAAGCCCTCCTATTCTCCCACAGCGCTGATTCCGAGAATCTGCAGCTCTTTTTCCGTCAAACCGATCCCCCGCAGCATCAGGCGGTTTCCACGCAAGCTTTCAATAGCGTTAATACCCATACCGCCCAGCATTTCTTTAATCTCATGCTTCCAGGCCCGCAGTAAATTGGCGGCCCGTTGGGCCCCGATTTCGGGATTTAAGCGTTTGACCAGCTGGGGATCCTGGGTGGCGATACCCCAGTTGCACTTGCCGGTAAAACATTTCTGGCACATGTGACAGCCCAGGGCAATGAGGGCACCGGTAGCAATATAAACGGCATCAGCCCCCAGAGCAATAGCCTTCACCACATCGGCGCTGTTTCGTATACTGCCGGCGACCACTAGAGATACCTGGTTGCGAATACCTTCCTCCCGCAGGCGGGAATCCACGGCAGCCAGGGCAAATTCAATGGGAATACCCACATTGTCACGAATCCGCAGAGGGGCTGCTCCTGTGCCGCCACGGTAACCATCAATGGCGATGATGTCGGCACCCGCCCGGGCAATACCGGAGGCAATCGCGGCTACATTGTGCACAGCGGCAATTTTCACAGAAACGGGCTTTTCATAATTGGTGGCTTCTTTCAGAGAATAGATCAACTGGCTTAAATCTTCAATAGAATAAATATCATGATGAGGTGCCGGCGAGATAGCATCGGTGCCTTCGGGGATCATCCGGGTTTCCGATACCTCCCGGCCCACCTTTTCCCCGGGTAAGTGCCCGCCGATACCGGGCTTGGCACCCTGGCCTATTTTTATCTCAATGGCTGCTCCTGCCTGGAGGTACTCGGGATGAACTCCAAAACGGCCGGAGGCTACCTGGACGATAGTATTGGCACCGTACTCATATAAGTCCTTGTGGAGGCCTCCTTCCCCCGTATTGTAAAAGGTTCCTTCCTGTCGAGCAGCCCGGGCCAACGATTTGATGGCATTCAAGCTGATAGAACCGAAAGACATGGCAGAAAACATTATGGGTATATCCAATTCCAACTGGGGTGGAATCTTTTCCTTCAACTTACCGTTTTCAATAACCAGGGAATCAGGTTTACGGCCTAGAAAGGTTTTTAATTCCATAGGTTCCCTTAAGGGGTCAATTGAGGGGTTCGTAACCTGGCTGGCATTTAAGAGCATATGGTCCCAGTAGACGGGGTAAGGCCTGTCGTTGCCCATCCCTGTCAAAAGCACGCCACCTGTCTCCGCCTGGATATAGATAGACTTAATGGCATCAGCGGTCCAGTTGGCATTCTGCCTGAATTCATTGGGAGACTTCCTGATGGACAAAGCCCGGGTGGGACACATTACCACACAACGTTGACAGTTAACGCAGTTTAACTCGTCGGCGAGCACCTCCCCCTCTTCTTCATCGAAGCGGTGGACTTCATTGGCACACTGCTGGACGCACACCTTGCATTGGATACAACGTTTATCGTTTCTTTCCACGAGAAAAGCCGGTGTCAAGTAGCTTAAAGTCATGTAGATCTTCTCCTTCTAGTGCTAGGAATTAATAGCAATACGCTCATTCTCTCCCGCAGCAAAGTTGTAATTGACCTGGGCATTTTCCAAAAGACCAATGACCGGTTCACCGCCCCGGGGAGCCCATACTTTATCGGGCTTGGGACAGATTTCCCGGATGGCCGATTCTTCACTGGCCACATAGAGGAAATCGCCTTTGATGGCGGCCACGGAGGGACGCAGTTTAATACGGTCATTCAAGGCAATCATGCCCTGGTTAGTGCCCACCAGGATGGAGAAAGGCCCGTTCACCAGGAGGCTGCCGTAAACAGCCCTGATAGCCTTTACCAGTTCCCGCTTTTCGGGGTCCATCCGGTTAATTTCCATCCAGAGGGGACTGGCCATGGCGGCCACCACCACATCCAGGGGCAGCCCCTGTCTTCTCATTAAATAGTCGAAGATATAAGCCATTACTTCTGTATCTGTCTGTAAAGTACATTTATAGCCGTACATTTCCAGGAAACGTCTATTAGTGCCATAAGAGGAGATTTCCCCGTTATGGACAACGGAAATGTCCAGTAAGGTAAAGGGATGAGCTCCTCCCCACCAGCCGGGAGTATTGGTGGGGAAACGGCCGTGGGCCGTCCAGATATACCCTTTATACTCATCGAGGCGGAAGAACTCGCCGATATCCTCGGGATAACCTACACCTTTGAAAGCTCCCATGTTCTTACCGCTGGAAAAGATATAGGCTCCTTCAATTTCACTGTTGACCTTCATGATAAACTTGACCACATATTCTTCTTCAGGTAAACCTGCTTGAATGACCATTTTACTCTTGGGCTGAACAAAGTAGCGCCAGATCACGGGAGCATCCTTGATGGCCTTTATTTTACGGGTAGGAATAGGTTCGTCAAAAATAATGGTAAACTGCTTGTTCAGCAAAGTTTCCACAGTCTCTTTGACAGTATCGTCATCAAAGAAGAAATGGAAAGCATAATCATCTTTAAAGTCTGGGTAAATACCATAGCCGGCGAACCCGCCTCCCAGTCCGTTGGACCGGTCATGCATGATAGCGATGGATTTAATGATATCTTCCCCGGAGAAACATTTGCCTTTTTTATTCATCATGCCGCTAATGGCGCATCCTGATGGTATCCTTACAACTCCCTCACGTAACATTACAATATACCTCCTTTATTTCCCGAACTGCTGTACTACCCGGTAATTTCATAACACCATTTATTTTGTTAGTGTATATTATAACAGTTTTCATCTGGATGGGAACTGGAATTCAGAAGAAATATTGTATACAAGAAAAGAATATTGTATACTGTTCTATAATAGTGTATGGTGTATACAGTCTTTAATTTTAGACGTACATAACACAAAACAGTCCGGTAATTGTTTTTAAACAATTACCGGACTGTTTTTTAAATTAGTATTACTATTGAAAAAAATTATATAATGCAATAAAAGCCGCAGCGCAAGACCCTCTATTTATGGCAGACCTTAATAATATACATTCCCGTAAAATAGGTGATTTCAGATATTAAAGACTGGTTTAACATAAGGGTGGAAGCCAGGTATGTTAAACCTAACCCCCAGCTATCAAATGAATGGCTTTTACGTCAGCACCATCCGGAATGATGGTACTGACGTATTCATTTTCAGGAATAGATAAGCCGTTAATGAGTACAACAATGGTGGGAAAAGTATAACCTTTCTTCTCCAGCAGCTTTTTGACTGTGAGGCCCTCCTCCCAGGGAGATTCTTCCCCGTTGACCTTGATCATTCTGACATTCCCCCAGTCATTTTATAGATATCTCTTCACAACCTCCAATACCTCCGGGAAATCCATACCCAGCCTCTGCAGGGTCGATAGTGTCGGAACAGCATTTTCCGTCCACCCCCTTCTCTTATACACAGCATCACACAGTTTTTGATACTGGTCTTCCCGGTATTTTCTTAAGGCAGCCATTTTCTCTTCCGTAGTCTTACCCTCAGGATCAAAACCCACCTTTTCTTTTAACTGCCTGTCATACCTTTCCGGTCTGGCTTCATATTCCTCCACGGTCACCGGCCCCATAGAGCGGTAGGGTATCTGGTCATGTTTCCGGGTACCAAAGCCCATTCTCAGGTTGAAGACCCTCTGGAAGTTATATACCCGCTCAGACTGGGTAATAAGGTCTTCTTTCGTAATATTCATGCCGGTAACGCCGTTAAAGAGGTCTACATAGTTCTGGACATGTTCGGGTATTTTGGCAGGTTCTGCCGTGGTGCGGTTGTCCGCAGGTACAATATCATTCCAGGGCAGCTTACAGAGCCCGTTGAGACTGAACCAGGTCCGGAACATGGGGAAGTAGTGGAGGGCTTCCGCTTTATCTTCAAAAGTGGGAATCTGGTTATTAACCATATCCATAAAGATCAGCCAGGCTTCATCATGCTGGGGCCCTTTGTTTGTTAACCCATAGCCGCCCTGCTGGGCCAGGGATTCCTTAGGAAGATAGATAGAATACTCCAGGCCTTTAACTTCCATGCCGATGTCCTGTAAGAAAGCAGGATCTGCGCCGTACTCCTCTACGAAGAGCTTCTTCAGACGGCGCACACCCAGGCCGGCAATCTTGCCGAATCCTTCACCGCGGGCCATCTGATGCAGGACTTCCATAGCAGCTTCTGCATTGCCGAAATTGAGTTCCAGGCCTCCGGTGATTTCCTTGTTGATAATGCCGTTTTCGTAACACTCCATGAGAAAAGCCATAATGGTGCCAAAAGATATAGTATCAATACCGTAGGTGTCACAGTAGAAGTTGTTTTCAATGATATATTCCGGGTCAAAGATACCACAAACAGACCCCACGCCGGCTACAGTTTCGTACTCCGGTCCGTCCACCAGGACCTTCTGCCCTTTATAAGGACCGGTCTTTAATTCGAAAGCATTGATGGCCTTGGCACAGGACAGGGTACACCCGTACCAGCAGCCGTCATGACCCGTCAGGTTAAAGTATTTGATAAAGGCGTCCGAAGTAATATTTTTAGCAGCGGGGTGGGAGCCAAACTTAAAGTTATTGACAGGCAGAATATCATAATCGTTCATGATCTTGGTAAGATAGGTGGTACCGCCGATACGCATCTTGTTCTGGGAATTGTCCAGGGTAGCAATCTCCTTATGAAGTTTAATCCCTGCCTTATCCAGGAGGGTCTTATCAGCGGGGTGATTTAAGTCGCCTTTAATCCTGGGGCCTCTGACCACCAAGGCTTTAATTTTCTTATTTCTGAAGACCGTGCCAATACCACCCCTTCCCGCCTGTTTAATTCGTACAGCCTTCCTTCTTTTGTCGTAAAAAGAGAAATTAAGCATGCCGATGAGGGTATGCTCCGCCGCCGCCCCTGTAGAAACCACAGAAACATTTACTTTGTCCTCTTCGTTAGCGGCATACATTTCCGTAAGCTGTTCCACCAGGATATGACTGTTAACATCTTCCAGGGGTGCTTCTTCAATGGTGACCGTTCCATTGACGCCATCTATAAAGACAATAACGTCGTTCTCAGCTTTACCCTGGATTTCCAGGGCATCAAAGCCGGAAAACTTGAGAAGAGGACCGAAATAACCGCCCACGTTGCTGTCAATGACAGTATGGGTAAGGGGTGACAAACTCACCACATATGACTTACCGGCACCGGGGTACTGAGTAATACCTGCGATGGGTCCTGGAGCGATGATGATTTCATTCTCGGGATCATCCCATTTGGTATTTTCCGTAATACCATCCCATAACAACTTGAGCCCAAAGCCCCTGCCGCCGATGAATTTTTCCTTCATCTCCTGGATAACGAACTTTTCAGCCACTTTATTCTCCGAAAGATTGACATACAAGGTTCTGTTGGCATAGCCTTTTTCCACCGTACCCGGTGTGTATTTAAACTGGGCTAACAGCCTATGGGCTTCTTTCAACTTCTCTACACTCATCTTTTTCGCCTCCTCCATCATCATTTAGATTACTTCTTCAATAAAAATGGCTCCCGTAGGACACTGCTTGGAACAAATCCCGCAAGCCACACACTTGAAAGGCTCCAGGTATTCGTGATGTTGGAACATGGCTCCCACGGGGCAGAATCCTACACAGACAAAGCAGCCTACACAGAGGTCTTTCTTTATTCTGATTACACCGTTCTTGTCTTGATAGATAGCTAAAGCCGGGCAAACCTCCATACAGACACCGCACTGGGTACAGGCATTAATGCTCGAAGCCCCCTTCTCTCCAGTCTCAATTCTGATGGATGATTTTTCCCTGTTTTCCTCTTTAAAATAAGTCTTGGAACACAGATCCTCACAGATCTGACATGCAGTACACAACTCTACTTTTTTGGCCAATCTTTTCAATTTTCTTCACCTCCGGATATTGTTTTAAGAAATACGGCTGCGCCGCTCGGACTTCCGCTTTCCGACTTCCGATATCAATCTTAGTGACCAGAGCCCAGTGACCAGTAACCGGAAAACGACATCCGATCGCCGACTACCGAAGTCCGACCCAAAACCACTAGTAACTAGGAACTAATAACTTAAGTACTGCCAACTGCGAACTGCGAACTAACTATACTACGCTGGGTTCCACATACAAACTGCCCTCGGCGAAACGTTTGACCCCGTACATTTCAATAGGATATTGAGGTTCCAGGCCCAGCATAACCTCAGCCATCAATTTGCCCACCACAGGGGCCATCATAAAACCGTGCCCGGAGAAACCGGCTGCCACAAAGAAACCAGGCACTTCGGGAATAGCCCCCAAGATTTGGGTTTTATCCGGGGTTAAATCATAAAGACCGCTCCACTGGCGCACCACCCTTACTTCTTTAAGAACAGGCAGCATAAAGGTAATTTTGGCCGCCGTTTCATGGAGGAACTGCCAGGTAGAATCCTCGTTAAAATCTTTAACCTCATGGGGATCACCCAAACCCATAAGAAAACCTCCGTGAGGTACCTGCTGGCAGTAGGTGCCATGGTAAAAGGACATGACCATAGGTCCCAGCAGGGGTTCTACAGGTTCAGTCACCAGAATCTGGTGCCGTTCCGGATAGATAGGCAAATCTACGCCTACCAGCCGGGCCAACTGCCGGGTATAAGCACCGGCACAGGCGATAACCAGAGGTGTTTCAATAATACCGGCCGTAGTTTCTATCCCTTTGATCTTGTCGCTGTTCCGGGGCAGGTCAGTGACTTTGGTATATGTCAGAATTTCGACACCCAGTCGTTTGGCGGCCTGGGCATAGGCATCCGTAGTTTTGAAAGGATTACAGTGCCCATCTTTGGGACAATAGGTAGCTCCATGTAAGCCCTGGGTATTTAAATGCGGTACAATCTCTTTGACTTCTTCAGGAGTCACCCAGCACGAGGGAATACCCAGCCTATGCTGGAGCCCAATATTCATATGAAACTGCTCCACCATTTTTTCCGTATAGGCCAGGAGCAGGTAACCACTCTGCTTAAATTCGATACTGCCCGGATATTCCAGTTCTTCTTCCAGGTTTTCCAGCATTTTGATGCTGTCCCGGGCAAGAATACAGTTAGGTTCAGTACCCCACTGCATGCGAACTCCCGCACCACAGCGGCCGGTAGCCCCGCTGGTCAGGTATTTTTCCTCAACCAATACTACTTTTTTACAGCCTAATTTGGCCAGGTTATAGGCAGTAGCACAGCCTACAATTCCTCCACCGATGACTACCGCATCTGCCGTTTTAGTCATGGCTCTCCCCCCTTGCCAGTATGCCTAGTTTGATGGGTGCAGCAAGGGGACGGAAAGTGGTAAATTTTATGTCGCCAACGTATTTGCCCGTAGTCCTGGCAATTTCCCCAGCAAGCAAAGCAGAACAGGTACGGCCCTGGCAGGGTCCCATGCCAACCCGCAGAAGACGTTTTAGCTGTTCCATGTCCGTTATGCCCCGGCTGATAAAGGAATGGATTTCCTCCAGGATCACATCCTCACAACGGCAGATTATGGTAAATTCTTCTTCCTTTGCATATTCTTTTCCCGCCATGTTACCGTACCTCCTCCATTTTAAAATGACGCACTTCCATAGAAAGATCTTGGGGTACGGCCAACCAGACGATATTTGTACCATCCATTTGCTTCCCGGACTGGACCTTCACCACGCGGGCTTCGCCCACTGCCGCCCCTGAACGGTTAATAGCGCTAACGATATCTCCCGGTTTCGGTAAAGGCAAAAATTCATAAGGCAGTTTTACCAGGGCCTCACTATCACTGTAAGTCTGGTCAACTACGAAGATAGCCAACCCCGGACAGCGGTTAACGCATAAACCGCAGCCGTTACATTTTTCATGGTCAATCCGCGGTCTTTCATTAATATCGGCAAAAGGAGCGATGGCCCGCCGCAGGCAGCTGTGATAACAGGGATCACAAGGTATTTCCTGAAAACATTCGGCAATGGCTACAGGCCCCCGGGCTAACCTCTCCGGAGCGGGTAAAACCTGGGCCAGGTCTTCTATGGTGGGAACACCGTTTTCTGCTAACACAATACTACCCCCTTTGTTAGATCTTAGAAATTAGAGCTTAGAGGTAAAACTCTAAATTCTTGCCTCTCGATTAGGGTCACTTTTTTCAGTCCTTTTCTGATTTTCTCTCCCACCGGTCCTGAGCGTAAGTTCTCCAATTCCCTTAAAATATTGGCCCGGCGGCTGTTAAAGTCCGATGCTGAATATCCCAGGGCTCTGGCGGCACTTAGCCCCGCCAGGGCACCTTCCATCATGGCTGCCGATGCTTCCTCTATACCGCCTGCGTCACCGGCAATATAAATACCCGGTACCGAGGTCTCCATGTCCACGTTTCTTAAGGGAACATAACCGCTTAATTCGGGAACATATTTCATAGCACAACCCGCCTGCCAGAGAATTTCCGTAAGGGGGCTTAGTCCTACAGACAGGCAGATAACATCCACGTCAAAATCTTTTTCTGTCCCCGGTATGGGCCGCCATTGATCATCCAACTCCACGGTCGTGGCACCTTCTACTTCCTTTTCCCCCCAGGCCCCCTTAATCGTGTGCCTGGTATAGATGGGTACGCCAGCCCGTACTACCTTGGCCGCATGAACCCAGTAGGCCCCAATCCGTGGGGCCGCCTCTACTATCCCGGCTACCTCCACCCCGGCCTGCAGGAGCTGATAACTTACTATAACTCCAATATTACCTGCTCCCACCATTAAAACCCGCTGCCCAGGTTTGACCCCATAGACGTTGACGAGGGTTTGTACGGCTCCGGCCCCATAAACGCCAGGTAAATCATTGTTGGGAAACGGCAGGGTCTTTTCAGCTCCTCCGGTGGCTACAATGATTTTTTGGGGCTTGATTTTCAGGAACCTTTCATCTTTCTCTACAGTCACTACGCCGTCTTTATAGTAGCCCAGGGCTGTTGCGGCAGTCAGAACTTTAATGTTTTCTTCCTCTTCCACAGCAAAAGAAAGTTCCCGTGAAATATTGACACCCCGTTCTGAAGCCCGCTGTTCTTTGGAACCAAAGAAACGATGGGTTTGCTTGATTAGCTGCCCCCCCAGGTAATCATTCCTGTCAATAATGACAACGGAAGCCCCCAAGGAAGCGGCATGAAGGGCTGCCATCAGGCCCGCCGGACCTCCGCCAATAACACAAATTTCACACGCTATCACTTCAACTCACCCTTCCCTTTCTGGGTCATAACATTCATACCTTCCCGTAATTTTTCCACACATACCCGCACATTAGGTTTGCCATCCACAATCATTAAACAGGATGAACAATTGCCAATATTGCAGAACAAGCCCCGGGGGCGGTGCAGGTGAATACTTTCCCGCATGGTTCGTATCCCGTTAGCGTGGAGTGCTGCGGCAACGGTCTCGCCTTCAAAGCCTTCTAATTCCCGGCCGTTATAGGTAAACTTAATCTTCTTTTCCCTTGTAAAATCTAAGATGGGATGTTCGTATACGCGCATGGTTGTTCCCCCCTGTCGTTGTAATCACTATATATTGCAAGAAGTATGCCAAGTAAAGAAAACTTGGCTTGCGCCATACGAGACTAGGAGCACGGCGACGCAGCGAGACTTGTGCCGTGGTGCAAGCCTTGTCGCAGGCGGAAGCCTTAGTTGCACTTATGCCTCCTCAAACTTATACTTCTGTATTTTTTAAAAAAAGAGCGTGTAAACACACGCTCTCTGATCAGAAGAAATTGTTTTACTGTATACATATGTCAGTTTTTTGTACACCTGACAGGATTACTGAAACCCTATTGAGAAAATTAGATCTTTCAATTCCCTGGAATAGTCAGTAATCACCCTGGCTTCATTTTTCATTTTAATGTACCTTGGTTTTTAAAATTATGCTAGAATTAAAGCAAAAAATTTCAGACTTGGACCAATATTTGAACAACCAGCTATTTGCCTTTTGTAGAAGATAGCTCATCTACAAGGGATCAGAATACTGGCGAAGGGGGTGAACCGTGTGTTAAGGGTCAAGGACTTATTGTATTTGGATAAGAATTTCAAAGATATCCAGATTATAGCCGGCTCCAAAGGGATAAACAGGGTCATCAAAGATGTGGAAATTTTGGAAGTACCCGATGGCATCTACTGGGCCCAAGAGGGAGATTTTATTATCACAACCGGCTATGTTTTCCAAAACGACCAAAAAGGCCTTTATCATGCCATAGAGGTCTTAAACAGCAAGAAATGCTCCGGTATCGGTATAAAAACAGGGAGATTCCTGAAAAAACTCTCGCCGGAAATCCTGGAGCTCGCCAACAGGATTGGGGTTCCCCTCCTTGAAATTCCCATACAGCTGGGTTATAGCGACCTCACACGGCCCATTATGAGCAAGCTGCTGGGTGAAAGGAGCTATTCTTCCTATGTCTTTGAACAATTCACCAACAACCTTTCATCCATTGCCAATCAAAACTTTGATCTTAACAACATTCTTCATTTGTTAAAAACCTACATCAACATGCCTATATTTATGCTCTCCAACCGTTACAAGATATTAAACACTGTCCAGCACCCGACCAAAGCCCTGGAGCGGCTCCCCGTGAGCCGCATGATCAATGTCATTCAGGAACACTCTGACCAGATAAAGTTCATAAATGTGCCTTTTACATACAAGGACGAAAATGCCTATTACCATATATTTGCTATTAAAGAACCGGAACAATTGCTGGGCTACCTGTGCATCATCGATACCAGCTATGATCAGGATTTTCTGCCTCAGTACCTGCAACTAATCAAAGAAACCATTCTTTATCTGACCATCTGGATGATTTCCAACCATAAAGACAAGATTCAGAACAAGTCCAAGGAAGATTTTTTCCTGGACCTGCTGCACGGGAACTATCTCAACAACAGTGAATTGCACCGGGACGCTACTTTTTACAAGCTGGACATCAACACGAAAAACCTGGTCTGGGTCATAAGCCTCCAGGAAAGCAAACAGGAAAAAAACAGCAAGGGCAAAAATACCGGGACCATAATGGATAAGGCCCGCCTAAAGGCGGAAAAATACTGCCCTGATACGACGTTTATCGCCGATGACAGCAAGCTCATCTGCATCCATCTGGCCCAGGACAGTGGCAGTTTGTTAACACGGGACTATTTTGCCAGGATCCTGAACACTCTGAACGATACCTCCTCACAGCATACGTTTATCGCTGGGGTCAGCAGAGAACATGACACTCTGCAAGATCTCAAAGCGGCTTACGAAGAAGCCCTGCTCAGCTGTTATATTGGTCCCAGGGTTTCAAGTATGGTACGCGGCGTATACTTCTACAAGGACCTAACAGTTTATCATCTCCTATACGAATATGCCAATCACCCCATGATGATGAAAATATATGAAAACACCGTGGAAAAACTGACCTCCTTCGACCAGTTAAACGGGAGCGAGCTTTTAAAAACCCTGGCAACCTTTATAGACTCCGACGGCAAGATTGGCAATGCGGCCAAAAAACTGTTTATTCACCGGAACACCCTGTACAACAGGCTCCAAAAAATCACAGAGATTACAGGCTACAACCCCTATGACAGTGAAGGCAGACTCCTTTTGCTGCTTAACCTGAAATTCCATGATATAAAAAATATTGTCAAATAAAACAAAAAAAGGGTGCTTTCCATAAAGACAGCACCCTACACTGCTCGCCAACTGGCGTTACAGCTTCTTATATTTGTACAACGAACTGAAGAAACTGTATAAGGCATCGCCGGCAATGATGCCTGCGGCAACAATGCTCATTGGGGTCTCGGCTTCCTTGCCTTTGACTTTCAGGATAATTGTCCTGATCAAAATGGCGGTAAGCACTGCCCAACCTGCTTTGGGATTCAAAATCAAAAGACCGGTAGCTAAGAGCACGCCCATTTGGCGTTCAGGGCCGCCAAGCAATTGAATGATGGCGCCCGGTATGGCCCACAAGAACAGCTGCCTCGCTATGTCGCTGGATACGCCGGCCTTGATTGTGGCGGCATAAACCCTGTCTACGGGCGGGAAAAGATTCTGAGCAAAGTACAGCTTGTAGCTCAACAGTACCGTTACAAAAGCAATGGCAAAACCGATCAACTCGGCATAGAATTGGTGCCTGCGCCCTGTCATTTCAAACTCCGTGTCTTTCCCGTAACCGCGGAGGATATAACCTGTCTTCAGGTCGTAAGCCATATCAGCAAAAGCCGGGCCCGTGGCCGCGCTGAATCCAACAAGGAGGGCAAGGGCAACGGGGGGAAAACCAATTAAAATTCCAATTACTAAAGTAATTAAGGCAACAGCAAAAGCAGGGAACCATCCGGAATGCATGGCCGCAATACCAACGATGATTTCATGAACGTAGGCGGCAAAAGCAGCGTAAATAAGATACAGCAATAACATGCCTAAGGACATCTCAGCATAAATACCACCAAAGAAAGCGATGAGAACAGAGATAATAATGTAGGCAGCGGCCCCGTAAACCAGTGTTTGCTGGGCGTCTTTTTCCGTCCTGGTAAAACTATATTCCTTAGCTGCCGCCGATTCTGACCTGGCTACTTCCTCTTTTTTCTTCCGGAATATCACCAGGGTAACCTGGATCAGGGCTACCAGCCCGGCACCAATCATTATGCCATGGGGGATATACAATTTATTGATGTCAATCTCGAAAAGGGAGATGGAATACCCGCGGAGCAACAGGCCTATACCAAACATGGTCAAAGCCCAGATGTTACCTATAAATGCCACACCGAAAGCAGACATGGGAATACCGAGATAAGAGCCCAAAACACCGCCGGCTACACCGTAACCCAGCAGCCTGGCCCTTTTCCCTCCCTGGTCGCCGGCAATGATGGCTTCGGCGGTAGCTACCCCGGGCGGCCACGCCCCACTGGCGGGGAATACCTTGGAGTCAAACATCCGGTACAGAATAGTGGCATCGACAATCATGGCCACCCCCGCACCAATCAACATTGGCATTACCAGCTCAGGTTTGCCCATGAGATACGGTATACCTATAGGAATCAATAAACTGTTGGCCGCACCAAACGTGGCCCCCGAAATCGAAGTTTGAATGAAGTTCTGCCGGTGCACATTCCTAAACCTGCGGCATATACTGATAGGAAGCCTGGCGACAGCCATGGCGATCAGGGCCCCTATAATGGATGTATTGGCGGTAATACCCAATGAAACAATTAATTGCAGGCCAATAATGGCTCCAAAAATACCTGTGGCTAGAATCAAAACCAAGGTAAGCGGTTCAAACAAAGAAACGTGTTTAGTTGTGTCGCCATTATATTTATCCATATACTTCCCCCTTTACTCTTAATTTGAAATACATTCCAGCGCTCTCCGGTGAATTCACGGTGTAATTTGATAATCACCCCCTTTCCTTAAGCCAAACATTAGATAAAGTCTAACTTATTAATAGCCTGTAATATTTAATTTTTTGCAGAATTCTCTGATTTCAGGCAATTGGTAGATCCCGTTCTCTTCAAGGGTGACACCGTCCAGAATTATGGTGGGCCTCAAGACAATGCCGTCCGTGTGGGAAGCGGCGGACCAGCATTCACCCATAATTTGGGCCCCCTGGCTGCCAATACCCATTTCGATGCAACCAAAGACCCTCTCGTCTTCAACTATCCTTCCTGTGGGTTTGGTTACACCGGGATTAAAACCGAGGGAATAGTGGGCCAGCCGGTACATATTGGGATCGTTGAATGATTTCAGCCAGTTAGCAAAAATCTGGGCTTCTACTCCACCTTGGATATCAACCACTCTACCTTCCCGAAGTTCCAGTTTTACGGAGTTTCGCAAGATCCCCAGCTCGAAGGGCGGGAACAAGGCACCATCAAAGACCAGAGTCCCATTGATCGTGCTCTCGATAGGACACCAGCTCACTTGTCCTCCCAGCATGACAGGATAGCCTTTATGGATGGCTTTTTGCCCTGAATGGCGTACTTTCCTGCCCCGGTTGTATGCTTTAAGGTTAGTCCCGTTCTCACTTTTGATAATTACTTCATCGGCAGACTGGCAGATTTCCTTAAGTTTTTCTCCCATCTCTATCATCAGGTCATAATCCACTCTTGTAATGGTTTTGACCATCATCTCCACATCCATACCCGTAAGGCAAATATACCTGACCCCGTTTTTGATCGACTTTTTCCAGGCAGGGGTATGCATAATATACGAATAGGTAAATTCAATCCAAACATCGGCATCGGCTACCGCTGAACCTATCGGTTTAGGCGGTTCAATGCACGCGTTGGGAGCGGTCGGGTAATAGATTACGGTAGGGATAGCGCCAATAGAATATACGGCATTGGCCGCAGCCTCCACAACCCTCCTGTCGGTGGCAGTATCAGCCGTGATAACCACGTTTTCCCCTTCTTTAACCAGCATCACATCCTTCACCAACTTCAAGGCACCCTTTGCCGTTTCAAAAGAGAGATATTGACTTGCCGGCTCAATTCCAATGTTTAGTTCCACAACAAACCACCCTGTCTTTATTGATTTAACTCGATATTCCTTTATATTCAGATTATTGCCCTTGTTTTATTGATGAGAAATCATCTATATAAACCTTGAACTTAAATATCAGGCAGTCACAGGATTAAACAATTCCGCGACTACCCTGGCCGCCAGCGTCCTGGGCAGCATCACAGGTTTCCCCGTAATCTCCTTGACCCTGTTCTTCATTTTTACCGTATAACCCATACAGTCCATGAAAATCAAGGAGACAGCTTTTGTTTTCAACCTTTCGGCTGCATCCTCTATGTGCCTGAAGTCTTGATAAGGGGACGCCACTTCGACCTCAACCTTGACTCCGCTTCTGTTCCACCAGGCGGCAATTTGTTCCCGCTGGTCTTCATCGGGTATGAGAAGGCCCACCGGTTGTCCAGCGGCCACCTGAGCCGTTACAGAATGAAGAAGGTCCTGGGGTTTCAGCAAGAGATTGCTATGCCTAAATTCGGGGAACCTCCCCGTGCATAATAGGAGATTGGCCTCCACACCATGCCTTTCCAGTTGGTCGATGGCGTTTTGCAACAGGGGCAAAAGGTGATGCTCGGCAATTTTAACCTGCCTGCCATCCCGCATGCGCGTGACCAGGACCTCGTCTCCCTCCTTGGGGCTGAAGCTGTGCACAACCTGTTCATAAGTAAAGTCATCCAGGGCTCCCTTTTGTATGATCATGATGTGTTGACCGAGGACCCGTTCGATATCGGGAACCATATCGTCTCGGGGTGACTGTCCTATGGTGATGGCGCCGATTTTAACTCTCTTTTTCTCTTTTATCATATTCAGCTTATACCCGCAGCCAATATGCCTGCCGCATCCCTGGCAGGGGGTCTGGCACTGGACCAGGGACTGCCTGGTGCCCGATACTTCGTTAACACCTTCTTTGATCTCGCTGATAACCTGGATAAGCTTTAATACTTCTTCTTCCTGCCCCCATGCTTCCAGGGTCACACTGCCCTGGGCCTCGCCAATCCCTCCTGCACCAATGGCGTGACATTCAACGGCAGCAAGATGTTTTACCGCTTCAATCTCGGTTATAACCTCCCCGTATATGGGCATCAGCCCTACAGACATGCCCCACGACAGGTCTTTCCCCTTCCTGCCGGTCTCCTTGATTATTTCCTCCAGGTTTCCAGGCACTAGCTTTTCCAGGCCTACAGGAATCAAGACGTGAGCCCCCTCGCAGTACCAGGAACTCAAGGATTTACCTACATTGCCGCCGCCTGCGCTGCCGGCCATCAGGGCAGCCTTTTTGTTTCCATCAATGGCGTTGGCTCCGGAAACAATTACGTCCCTGGGGCCCAACTGCTGTACCTCTTCCACAATAGTGTCATCGATGTTTCTCCAATCTCCCTTTTCGATAAGCACCGAATGGGGATCGCTGGTATCGATGAGACCGGCAACAGTCCCTCTTTCCGTGATTCTTCCGGAAATTCTTAAGGGCCTGCCAATGAGTATCTCCGCAATTTTCGATACCGTGGTTCCACCTTTCAATACTACTTTCCCGTTAATTAGAGCGTTTTTTAACAGGGGGTGCTGGGCCACCCCCCTGGCTATGAGTTGTTTACCTTCTTCCACTGTCAACGTAAACTGAACCCTATTCACTTTCGACAGCCCCCATAGTTTGGAATCTTTTTAAATCTCCATAAAGCTGGGTTATTCTAGTGTATTCGTCTTTGTTGTAAAACTCACATTTTCCGTCGCCAAAGCTTTTAGCTACCTCAATGACAAACCTGCAGGCTCCTTCTATGTCAAGGGGATGGCTGGCTCCCGTGGCACAACCGGGTACAGGCATTTCAGCAGTGATAGCCACGCCTACTACCGGAGCGCTGGTGGCCACGGCAGGCTGCAAGATACTGTTGAGATGATAAAGGCCATTACCGTAAGGGGTGATATCCTGATGGGTCACGGGGAATACAATGGGAAGTTTTCCGGTGGTCCTCGTCATAATGTCCAGCAAGTCATCACTGGTTTTTAATATATATCCTTCCTTGATTGTGGGCGAGATGGCAAATCCCCTGGTATTGATTACCCTGTTTCCCTTGGTGGTATCTATAGACAAGATAGCATCCATAGCGGGAGTTACTTCCAGTTCGTTCATTGTCTTGATATCTATGGGCGAATCCATGAAAGGAACAGGCCTATGCTCCTTGGTCGGTGCATCAGGGCAGATGTGGGTTGTAACAATCACATCCCCTTTCAGCAAATCTCCGTTTTTTTGCATGTCTGCAAGTTTTAGCGCTACGGCCAGGGCAGCAAGAGCTCCATCACCGTCTGAAACGAACCCGACAATTTCCGGTCTCGCTCCCAGTCCTCCTAACCTGCCAATGACTCCCAGGGTGGGGGCAGTACCACCACCGGCCTTGCCCTTACTTCCCCTGATTAAAACCTTAATTGCATCCGTAGAACCTTTAGGACCTTTAACCGTTTTTACTTCCACATCCTGGGTCCCTCTACTCCTCAAAAAAGCCGCTACCTCATAACCATTAGCATCCGCCTTGTCAAGCAATTCAAAAATCTCTAACAGCTGTTTTAAGACCATGACAATCCTCCTGAAATCAAATCTTTTTCGCGGTGATCAATCCCCCTGCGAGAAATGATAATCTACCATTTGTTTATTGATTATCCTTTCCACTTCTACAAACAGTTGCTGGTCATACATGCCTTTACCCAGGATCAATGCGTGCTTGGGAACCTTAATCAAGGCTAATTTATCGCCCTTTGCCACTTGCGCGCTGGTTTTCACCTTTCCCGTCTCTAAGTCCAGCGTAACAATCAGATCGGGAAAGGTGGCCAGTCTTTCTCCCTCTTTTTCCACGGTCATGTATTCATTCCAAAAGGTGACTTCAATCTCATTGATCATCATCTTGCCCACATCGAACCCGTCCCGGGTTTCCAGTTTAAAATCCCTAACGGTCCCCTCACTTATTACTTCGAGGGGCATTAAACGAGAAAGACCTTGTAGTATTTTGATATAGTCCCCTTCATTATTTAGAAAAATTTCCCCTACTTTAATAGCCTGTTTCAATGCTCCGGGTGCAGCATTTTTCCTCAGGTAACCAGCCTTTACACAGTTCCTGAGGACCGTAACCAGCCCTCCTGCCTCCACCGCTGCCCGCCTTACAAGCCTAGAAGCCGCATCAAGCCTGCCACGGACGGCCATTTCCAGGTATTTTCCCGTTTCTTCCTTACCTCCCACGGCCACCTGGCAACTAACATAAGAAGGATCCATGCTGAGTCCCATGCTGCCCATCTGCCCGGTGGGATGAGCCCTGCCGTTACATGGAGCGTCAATTACGGGTATACCTGTTATAGCAGAAAGGACCCAGCCGTTGGTGGTGGAATGACCGCCATTCTCGTTGGTAATCACACCTTTGATCTCCTGGTGGAAAAAATCTTGAAAAAGCTCCATTGCCCTTTTGCAGTGCTCAGCCGTCACATACCCCTCCTGGGCAGCGGGTGCTCCCACGGCCGAGGCTGTTATAACACTGGCATCGTCAGCGATGCAGTCAAGGGGGACAATCTTTATATCACCCAGTTTCAGCGCTTCCAGAGCCGTAATCAATCCTGTCTCCACAGATCCTCCCCCACCCCCGCCCAGGAACGCTCCTCCGTATACAGCAGCCCTAGCTATTTCGGGGGTAATCGTGATAATACTCCCATCCATAAACAATTCATCTCCCCTTGTTTTATGGCACACTTGTAAAGGTTTTTAATTTGCTCTTTTATGGACACATTGGCCGAGCATCATGATGCCCTCAGCTATTACAGGGTCCGCCACAGGTATGGCAACCTCCTTTTGCAAAAAAGGCACTATCCCGGCGGTAGACATGCCTGTACAGGCCAGGGCAATTGCTTCTGCTCCCTGCCCTCTCAATCTCCTGCAAGCATGTAAAACAGCTTCCCTGCCTTCCTCAGTGAGAAGATCCAGTGTGTTTCTCACTCCTTCCGGACGGATATAGCCCACGGACCTGCTGCCCAATATCCTGTCATATTTAGCGGGGCTGTTTTCCTCGATCCCTATGATGCCAACTCTTTCTCCCAAGGTCAGACTGTAGGCTGCTGTGGCTGTGCCAGCTCCCACAACGGGAATGGCCAGCAACTTCCTTAGTTCGTCCACCCCAGGATCCCCTGCACAGCTTACAATCAATCCGTCCAAATAAGGCGCCCACTCTAGTGCCAGCTTTATTATCTTAGGTAGCGCCACCTGAAAGGTAACCTCATCATATATTCCATAGGGCTGGTCCGGGATGCACCTGGTCTCGATTTGAAACTGCGGGAAATACCTCTCCAGTAAATCTCCATGGGCGTGCAATATTTGGGGATCCTGGGTGGTTAAAACCCTGATAACTCCAATCCTGTATTTTTCCATACCTGCCTTGCTCCTTTCTCGCTGAATGTTCTATACTTTTTGAATCTCTAAATTGCTCCCAGGAATGAAGGGGGCTAAAGGACAAGGGTTTTGGCTCCGGCAGGGCCGGAACATTGCTAGTGTATTCAGCAAAGAACCAGCTTCATCCTGTATGCAACTGCCCATTGTTTTGGGGTACCAATTGTACAAAATTGCACCTACCAAAAAAAAAGATGCACATGGCCTCCTGCCGGGCAATGCCCGGTGCCACTGTACATCTTTTCTACTGAACAATCTATCTATATTTTTTACCTGGCCATAAGATACAAAGCTTGGGCATATATTCTCGCAATCTTTGCCAGATCCTCCGTTGAAATGTACTCATCCACCTGGTGAGCCAGTTCCATCTGGCCCGGGAAGACCGGCCCGAAAGCCACGGTGTTTTCCACATACCTGCAATAAGTCCCCCCGCCGATGGACAGCAGGGTAGGCTCAAGGCCCGTTACTTCCTGGTACGCCCGCTGCAGCATGGCGATAGGAGGCTTATCCTTATCAACATATAGGGGTGGTTTATGGTTTGCTATGTTTACTTCTGTTCCTTGATCAGCCAGTCCTTGCTGTATGCTAGCCCATATCCCGGCAAAATCTGCAGTCACAGGATACCTTACATCAAAAACAACTTTACCGCCAGAGGGGCTTAAATCTATTATGCCTATGTTCAGCGTCAAGGGGCCCGATACGGCATCACTACATTTTATGTCCAGGCCCTTCCCATCTGTTCCCATACCCACCTTGCCATCCAGTTTCGCGAGGAATTCCTTCATCTCCCCCGATTTCAGTTCCAGCCTGCTTAAGACCTTGACCAGTTGACCAATAGCGTTTTCACCTTGGTGCGGAAGACTGGCATGAGCAGATATCCCATAAGACTTGATAAGGACGCCATCCCGCTCCCTGTAAACTTTTATTTTTTCTCCCAATCCCAGAGCGTCTATAACTTCATGTATACCCACATCTGTCTTGTACCGGGCCTCGGCATAATCCGGCACTACATTTGCCCTGGTACCGCCCTTTATATACTCTATTACACTGCCTGCCACGGCTTCCTGGCTGAACCTTGCCTCCAGCTCAAACCTTAAAATGCCTTTTTCCGCATATATGACAGGAAATTCCGCATCAGGCGAAAAGCCGTACAAGGGCCTTTCCTCATTCTCCAGGTAATGCTTGATACACCTTCCTCCCGTTTCCTCATCGGTACCAATGATGAGCCGGACCCTTTTCCCGAAATTTAAGTTCGTATCCTTGATGGCTTTCATGGCAAACAAGCAGGCAATCAGAGGTCCTTTGTCGTCTAAAGCCCCTCTGCCGTATACTTTCCCGTTTACCACCTGTCCCTCATAAGGCGGATATTTCCATCCGTCCCCCTCGGGCACCACGTCTACGTGGCATAACGCGGCCACCATTTCTGCTCCTTCGCCTATTTCCACATATCCCGCATATCCGTCCACGTTCTTTGTTTTTAGTCCTAGTTCTTCTCCCAACCGCAACACATACTGCAGCGCCTCGTCTATTCCTTCCCCGAAAGGCTTATCCGGACCTGCCGGCTGTTCCAGTATGCTTTTTATCCTGACCAGTTCCGAAGTATGTTTCACAATCTGTTCTCTATACACGAGAACTTGCCTGTCCAAATCGATCTCCATTTTATCCTCTCCCCATTCTTTAGGTCACCCTCTCCATTCCTATCGCCCTTCCTTCATCCGTGCTCAATTTTAGCATAACAAAACCTCCTCTACAATCCAGGATCATTATCAGTATTTCCCGGGCCATGCACAGGATAAGTAAGGAGCATTAAGTTCCCTCCGGGTAAAATAGTCCCCTAACACACCCCTATTTTTAGGAAATTATAAGATTACCTAAAAACCACCCATGCCTAGAAGGCACAACCAATTATGAAAATATGTAGAAGTGATTACAATGGTCTAATTTTCTGCTACATTGGAATTATCAGGGACAAAGGTTGATTGTATTTTGATGGTATAACCTCGACTAAAAACCTAACCTGATTGCCTTTGAGCACGGCCAATTGTCGCCCCTTGTTTTTAAGGACTTGGGAACAGCACGGGTACTAAACTCCATATTTTCTCGGGCAATCATCCCTGAAATCCATTGGAGCAGGAGTGAGTCGTATGCAAGACATTCTGGAAATTTGTTGTGGTCTTGATGTCCACAAGGAAACTGTTGTCGCCTGCTTATTAAAAGGCAATGTTGACGGGGAACCAGTTAAAACCATCCGCACTTTTTCCACCCTTCTTGCTGGACTTGATGAACTAAAAGCCTGGCTGGAAGAGGAAAACTGCCGGAATGTGGCTATGGAAAGTACTGGTGTTTATTGGCAGCCTGTATATAACGTACTGGAAGAAGCCTTTGACGGCAGTATGGTTTTGATTGTTACCAACGCCCGGCACATGAAGAATGTTCCTGGCAAAAAGACCGACATGAAGGACGCTGAATGGATAGCCACTCTCTTGCGTGCCGGATTGTTAGAAGGAAGTTTTATCCCCTCGAAACCTATCCGGGAACTCCGTAATCTGACCCGGTACCGTAAAAGCATCGTCGAGGAAATTACTTCCCAGAAAAATCGGATTGAAAAGCACTTACAAAGCTGCGGCTTTAAGCTGTCAACATTTCTTACCGATATATTCGGCGTATCAGGCCGAGCAATTATAGATCACCTTTGCTGCTACGGGAAGATATCTGCCCGCGAAGTAGAAACATTTGTAAAGGGGCGCGCTAAGAGCAAGCTCCATGAGATCAAACAGGCTGTCAATGGTAAAATGGATGTTCACCAAAGGGAGTTCCTCAAGCTTTTGCTAGGGTGGCTGGATCAGCACTACGAGCATCTTCACCAGGTAGAGCAAAAGCTTGAGGAAAAACTCAAGCAATATCAAAGACAACTGGAGCAACTGGACGGCATCCCGGGGATTGACAAAACCGCCGCTGCTGCAATCTTGGCGGAAATCGGCATTGATATGAGCCGATTCAAAACCGCGGAACATATCTGTTCCTGGGCGGGCTTAAGTCCTGGTAATAATGAAAGTGCAGGAAAAAAAAGTCCACCCGTACCACCCATGGCAACACCTATCTAAAACGAATCCTTTGCGAAATTGCCTGGTGCATCACCCGAATACGCGATAGCTATTTATCGTCTTGGTACTGGAAGATAAAACAACGCCGCGGGGCCAAGAAAGCTCTCATTGCATTAGCCAGAAAGCTCCTCGTGATCATTTACAACTTATTGAAGAAAGATGTTGACTACGACGAGACATCCTTTGAAAAAGCTAAACAAAAACAGGAAAAATTCCGTGTAAAAAGAATTATTGCCGAAGCTAAAAAACTCGGTCTGGAGGTGAGAGAAGTCCAGTAAGCTGTCTAACAGTTATATCCTCCAGAAGGATTAATCCGTCAGATGCATGAACTTGCATCTGCTAGTTCGTTATTGTCTTTTTTGCCTTACAAGCATATTGATTATTTGATAGGGTTATTTTCGTACTAAAACAGGAAAAATTCCGTGTAAAAAGAATTATTGCCGAAGCTAAAAAACTCGGTCTGGAGGTGAGAGAAGTCCAGTAAGCTGTCTAACAGTTATATCCTCCAGAAGGATTAATCCGTCAGATGCATGAACTTGCATCTGCTAGTTCGTTATTGTCTTTTTTGCCTTACAAGCATATTGATTATTTGATAGGGTTATTTTCGTACTAATAAGAAGCGTGTAACAACACGCTTCTTTGAAAGAGAGCTTCTTTTTACTGTATACATATGTCAGTTTTTTGTACACCTGGCAGAATAACTGAACCCTATTTAGAAAATTAGGTCTTTCAATTCCCAGGGATAGTCAGTAATTACTCTGGCTCCATCTTTCGTTATGATTATCGTATCAGAATGACGGAACCCACCTATACCAGGTATGTAAATACCAGGCTCTATGGAAAAGGCCATACCTTCTTGTAAAATTAAGTCCGAATCGAACCTGAGAGATGGTTCTTCGTGGACACCCAAACCAATGCCATGGCCTGTTCTGTGGATAGAATATTCTCCATACCCTGCCTTTTGAATAATTTGACGAGCGGCCATATCAACTTCTTTAGCCATAATTCCCGGTTTTATTATTTCCATGGCCGCTTTTTGGGCAGCAACAGCTACATTAAACACTTCTTTTTGCTTTGCCGTTGGTTCACCTACAAAAAAGGTTCTCTCACATTCAGCCCTGTACCCGTTTAAGCCAACTTGCCTGCTGTGTATAACGATATCATTTTCCGTTAATTTTCTGGTATTCGAAAAAACATGGGGCATTACACTTCGAATCAGACCTGAGGGAGACATTACGAAATAATCTAAGCTGGCGTTAGGATATTTCTTAGCGGTCTCTTCAAATAAGGCTTTATTTCCGTATTGGTCTAATTCTATTTCACTAATCCCTGCCCTGGCCTTTTCGAGAGATTCACTCAGGGCCAAACTGACTAATTTCCCGGCTTCAATCAATAACTCTATCTCCTGCTCATCTTTGATGAATCTCATCTCACTTATTTTTCTGCCTATGTCAAGTAATTCATAGCCCGCATTTTTTATATGATTGGCCAAACCCATGGACATTACACTGGCTTCTACACCTATTCTTGTACCTTTAGGAAAAGCAGAAATAATTTTATCCAAGTGCTCCATGTATGATTTGGGATCTTCCGTTTTTTCCGGATGTTCATAGTAAATATATAACCGGTCAACGGCTGCTTCTGCTTCGGCATGCTTTTCCTCTAAACCGGGTACGATTAAGGCCGTTACAGCAGGTTCTACCATTAAGGCAATGGGCCTTGAATAAATGATAGCTTTAAAACCGCTGATATAATACTGGTTTTCAGGATGCATGATAATGCTTAAGCTTATCCCATTTTCCTCCATATACTCTCTTAATTTTGCTAAACGTTTAGAGGTATCCATTAACCCACTCCTTTTTTGTTTAATATTTAAGGCTTATTTAAAAACTAGCTAATTGTAATATTTTTTTGACTGTCTGTTTGGGGAGTGGTGATTAAAGTGACGATGATCAGTACTAAGATTGCTACTGGTACGGAAATCACTGAACTATTCAAAGCAAAAGGTTTCCCCAAAGGAATTTCCCACAACAGTGTAGTGATTACACCGGCCAGCATGGAAGATATCCCCGCCGGCTTGGTTACACGTTTCCATAAAAATACAGCTAAGACAGCGGGTGTTATACCGGCGGCATAAACTGTATAAGAATACATTTGTACAGCTAAAATAGTGGGGAAGAAACGTATCATGACATAAGCAATAATACCTAATACAGGTACTAGCGCTTTCGTAAAAAATAACTTCTCTTTATCAGTAGCATTAGGGTTGATATACCTTCCATAAATGTCATAGGTAACATTGGTAGCTGCAGACAATAAGTAGGAATTTCCGGTAGTTACGATAAAAGCCGCTGCTGCCGCAAGTAACATTCCTCCAACAAATGTTGGTATAACCAGAGTTGTTGAAATTAAGGCCATCCCGGGATTAATTTTGGGGAAGATTGCCCTGGCGGCGAAGGCAATTAGGGCAACGGCAGGACTCAGGATTAAGAGACCAACAAACCATCCCTTCATACCAATCTTGGCTTCTTTAGTTCCTTTTGATGCCGCTAATCTCTGGTACATGTTCTGGTCTCCTAACAACAGAAATAAAAGGGGTAAATAATAACCAATTAATTGAAGGGGCGTAAGGGAGCCAAAAAACGTGAGGTTTTGCGGGGGCACATTAGCAACAATCTTATCCCAACCACCTGCAGCATTTATAACAGCGGGAACGGCAATCATGAGACCAAATAACATGAGAAAAGCGCTGATAGCATCGGTCACAGCTACTGTCACTAATCCCCCGGCAAAGGCTAAAAAGATAATTAAAAGTGCCCCTAAAATAGTTCCCACATCCACGGAGATGCCAGTAGTTACATTTAAAATAAAGCCAAGACCTTTAAACTGGTAAGAAACTATTCCCACATAAGCCAGGATAATGATGATCCCTGCCAAACTCCTGGCCGTAGTACCAAATTTATCTTCTAATATTTCAGAAACAGTATATTTTCCATATTCTCTTATTTTAGGACCGATGATATATAAGATAAATATTCCGACAATACTTGGGAGAGTGTATAAAAGTCCAGGCCATAAGCCAAAGGAATAGGCCAGTGAATTGGGCCCCCCTGTTACTGTTCCGCTTCCACACCATGTGGCAATTAAGGTCCCCATTAAGACGAGGGGTCCTAATGATCTTCCTGCCAGAATAAAATCCTCACTGGTGTGAATCTTTTTGGAGTAAATAATGCCAATGATCACCATGACAAGACCGTAACCTATTACATACCACAAAAGACTGGGATTGTGCGATAAAGCCATCAATCATACCTCCTCTTTTTAATAATGAAACTTTAATGAATTAAACAAAGATAGTAAGAGTTAACCCACCTCCCTTTTGCTATAGGTATATTCTGTATTTATATATTAATTATGTCAATATATTACTATAGCAAAATTTGTGCCAATGAAAAAAGGACCAAACAAAGGTCCCAAAAACTTTCCAATAAATATAACAATCTATGAAATAATTGATAAAAAATCTGTCTAAAGAAGTTCTGTATTGTGTATAAATATGCCAATTTTTTAAACACCTGCCAGTACACCTGACACTAGTCCTCTTAAATTTACTCCTTTGGGAGTAAACCCAATTGGTGCATCTTATAATAAAGAGTGCTGCGGGGGATCCCCAGCATGCGTGCAGTCTGGGAACGGTTACCGTTAGTTTGTTTGAGGGTACGCTCAATCAATTCCCGTTCCGTTTGTTCAGTCACGGAAACTAAACCCACTGAAGAGGATAGTACCCTTCCCCCTGACTGCTTCCGCAAGACGGGAGGTATAAATTCTTCTGTGATGACATTGCCTTCTGTCAAAATGACCATGCGTTCAATGACATTTTTTAATTCCCGTACATTGCCCGGCCAGGTAAAAGTCAGCAGTAAGGACATTACTTCCGGTTCGATTTTGGTTATGTGTTTATCATAAATCTGGGAGTATTCCTGAATAAACTGGTAAACCAGTTCGGGAATATCTTCCCTCCTATCCCTTAAAGGGGGTACTTCCAGGGTTACTACATTGAGGCGGTAATAGAGGTCTTCCCGGAACTGCCCCTTCTGAAGCATTTCCTCCAGGTTACGGTGAGTGGCGGTAATGAAGCGCACATCAATTTTGACAGGAGTGGAGCCCCCTACCCGGTAGAACACCTGGTTCTGGAGAACTCGTAAAAGCTTGACCTGAAGATCCAGGGGCAGTTCCGCCACTTCGTCAAGAAACAGGGTTCCGCCATTAGCGGTTTCAAAAACCCCCGTTTTGCCCCGTTTGTTGGCCCCAGTAAAGGCTCCTGCTTCATAGCCAAAGACCTCGCTTTCAAATAAGGTAGCCGGAATGGCCGCACAGTTTACGACGACAAAGGGTTTCTCAGCCCGGGGGCTGGCCTCATGAATAGCCCTGGCAAATAACTCTTTGCCGGTGCCGCTTTCTCCCCGGATTAAAACTATGGCATTGGTCCCGGCTACTTTTTTCGCCATATTGATAAGATCCATCAGCCTCTGGTTATGCCCTTTAATAGACGCAAAGGGGTTTCGTCCTGCCGCAATCCTTGTCAGCTGATTCTGCAGTTCCTGCACCTGGCTGCTGGCGTGATTCAGCTTCTGGTTAAGCCTGACTATTTCTGTGATATCCCGTTCCGCTGAAACGGCTCCAATTACCTGATGCCCGTTCTTTATGGGGCTGGCATTAATTAAAACATGGGTTCCTTTACAAGGCTGGTGGGGTACGGAACGTACCGCTTTATAATCTTTAACTATCCTTGTAACCATAAGATTGGTAAAAAATTCTTCAATGCTGTGTCCAATGATTTTCTCCCTGGGTATGTTATAAAGTTCTTCGGCCCTCTGGTTCCACTCTACCACCACATCTTGGTCATTAATAATACAGATAGCATCATCAATAGTCTCTAATACCGCATTAAGGCGTGCCTGGACAATCGTTAAACGCTGTAACAATTCTTGATAAAGTAACCGTAAATCTAAAAGACCTAAAACCTCGTTCTTCTGTCCCATGATAATGAGGGTATGCGAACATAAGGAAGATAAATATGATAATACCTGTTGTTTGAGGGCCTCCCGGGGGAGCAGGGCAATCGTTCCGGAGATTATTCCACCAAGGGTTTCATTAGGGTCCAGGTCTTGTATAAAAAGTTTTTCGGGGAACACCACACCAGAGACCTGTTCCTGGTCCATGACCAGCAAAACAGTTCCGGGATTTTTTACTAAACTGCGGCCCTCCCTTATGGTACACGCCGGCGCAACCTTTAAAAAATTCCGGTGAAGGGCTTCTTCTACTGTCAAGATCGCCGCCTTATCCACAGGCTCCCTCCCCTGTATTTTATTGCCTGTTTTTAAAACAAAACAGTATTTGCTTAATTATACTATATTTAGAACATAAACAAAATTAAAGAGGGGATTAACCCCTCTTTCATCACTTGGCGGCAACTGCTGCCAGTGCCAGGATACGGTGCAGTATTTCTTCTTTTTTCTTGTCGATGGCAGCAAAGTCCATAGCCGGAATATAATATTTCTCCATATCATCGTGGACAGCTTTGGCCTCTTTTATTTTCTTCCAGGCCCGCTGGAAATTGGCCGCTATTCTTGCTTTGGCGTCAGCAATCTCCTCGGCATAGATCTTAACCACATCAGGATTTACAAATTCATTAAAATCAAAGACTTCCTGCACCTGCAGATCAGGTAAGGAGTTAGGGTCAAATGCCAACCGCTCCGTTAAACGCAGAACAGCTTTCCGGAACTTTGGGTAATAGAGGAGTTCCAGTTTACTGGGATCAAAGGGACAATGATAGGCCTCACAATTCAGGCCTAAACGGACCCCTTCTTCCAGTACGGCATCCAGAAGTTTCTCCATTCCCGTACCTGGCTCACCTTTCAACATATACAGCTGTTTTGCATCTCTTAAAATTGTGTCGATATAATGAACGGCACCACCGGGAGTATTGGCACTGGCAAAAAGCCTCCGTATCTCAGCAGTTTTGGCAAACTGGGGTGTAACACCGGCAAAAAGCTTGGCATTTACTTCCCAAATTAGTTTATTAACTGCTCCCCAGTTTGTCGCTTCTTCATAGTAACTGGCTAACTCGTCATGGGCTACCTTGGCTTCTTTCAGATAGCTGTAGGCAATTTTAAATAATCTTCCCACCCGTTTGTTGCAGCGAATAATTTCCTCCTTAGCCTTAACCATTTTCTCTTCGTTCCAGTAGTCACCCAGATGGACAATTTCGTCAACGGCTCCCGGGTTTTTGGGGTCAACGATGTGGGGTGCAGTGCCATCGATTAAAGCTACATTTAAGGCAGGAATTACCACACCATCCAGGGAACCGTTGTCTGATGAACAGCAATGAAATTCCACATCAAACCCCTTTTCCACCAAAGTCTCCCCGATGTTTTTCATCATCGTAGACTTGCCTACTCCAGGACCTCCTTTAATCACAAAAATTCGCTTGGCATCGGGTTTAATGATGTAGTCATAGAAGGAATAAAAACCTACTGAAGTATTGTTGCCTGGAAAAACCTTTTTCACTTTTCCTTTTGACATTACCCTTTTCCTCCTTTACGTCATTGTAGATTATGGTAGAGCCCACCCCATTGTGTGCTCACAATAGCTTCTGAGAGGGAAATTTTGATTTAAACTTAAAGAAAATGCCCCGCTGCTGCAGCGGGGCGTATTTATCCCATATGAGTACCCCTGCCGCACACTTAATAAGTATGTGGCAGAGAGCAATTTGGTTACTGAGAATAACTTATAGACTAACAGTTAAATTTTTTAGCTGTTTTTATTTTTTTCTGCGAACTTTTTTTTATTTTCTTGTCTCTTAATAAGTGAATAGCAAAGTGGGGAGTTTTACTCTATGGTATTGTATTAGTAATTATATGGTTTAAAAAAGGAAGTACTGAAGAAATTATTAGGGAGTTATTTAGCTAATAAATTATGGCTTTTTGTAGAACCAATTGCCGGGAAGCTTATAGACCTCTGGGGTTCTTTAGCCGGTAAAATTACGGGAGCCAAAAAGGAGGAATGGCCCGTTGATAGATCCTTCATTAATAGAACAGGTAAAGGCGGGCAATCTGACGGCTTTTGAAAAACTTCTACAGAGTACCCAGCAAAAAGGATTTAATATAGCCTATGGTATTTTACACGATACTTTAGATGCGGAAGATGTTTTACAAGAAGCTTACCTGCAGGTTTTCCATAATATAAAAAAATTAAAGACAGCAGAAGCCTTTAAAAGTTGGTTTGGAAAAATCATTACTCATCTTTCCTTCCGGCGTTCAAAAGAAAAAGGCAGGTTTAAAACAATCCCCCTTCACGAAATAACCCAAGTTGAAACTACTTTTAGCGATAGTCCAGAGACATTTATGGTAAAACAGGAAGAAAAGGAACAACTAATTAAGGCTTTAAAGTTCTTACCTGACGAATATCGGGCAGCTTTAATCTTAAGGGAATGGGAGGATTATTCTTACCAGGAAATAAGTGAAGTCTTGGATATTCCTCTGGGAACAGTAAAATCACGCCTATTTTCTGCTCGCAAAATGCTATTTAATAAATTGAAAGAGGGAGACATGTAATATGGGCCAATGTGCTTGCCGCGAAATAGACTTATCTGCCTGTTTGGATAGGGAAATTACACCAGAACTGTCTAGTGTCATTGAAGAACATCTTCAAACCTGTCAAAAATGTAAGGAAGCACTTAACCTGATGCAGTTGCTTTCCAAGGCAGTTCAAGAATTACCCCGGCCTTCAGTTAACCCCTTCTTAGCCACGAAAGTTTTAGGGCAATTGCAGACTGAAGAAATTAGTGAGACACCTTTTGTTAGGTTGTTTGAATCCTGGGGAATTTTAAGCCTGGTTGCTTTAGGAATAGTATTAGTTCCCTTCGGTAGTAGCTTATTTGGTTTAATGTATGTTCTTATTAAAAACCTAACAATTGTCTTGAACTTAGTAGTAGATCTAAGCTGGCGGGTACCTATGTCTCCTATAAATCTCGCCCTCGGGGCAATATTTATGGCTGGCGGAATCCTTGCCTTTTACGGATTTGCTCGCCTTTATCTTACTATGGCCAGAAAGGAGTTGGTATCATGAGCCGAAAAATATGTTTGCTGCTACTCTTACTTCTCTTTCTAAGCTTTTTCCCCGGTAATGTCTGGGCTGAGCAGGGTCTAACAAATAAGACCATGATTATTTTTGAAAACCAAAAAGTCGATAATGTTTTTCTTTACGGGAAAGACGGAATAATTTCTGGTGAGGTTACTGATGAAGTAGTAGTCATTAATGGAAATCTTACTCTGACTAATACCGCTAGAATAAAAGACCGGATCTTCCTTTTAGGTGGTGAATTAACCCAGGAGCCTGGGGCACAAGTGGGGAAAGGCATCTTCCATATTAGTCTTGCCAATGAGAATTTGAATAGCCTCTTGTTAGGTGTAGGAGCCTTTATTTTCATTGAACTTATGAAATTATTTTTAGCCTTGTTTATATTATTAGCAAGCTTAATGTCAGCATTTTTATTTAAAACCAGGGTTAACCAAACAAAAGTCATTTTACAAAAAAGCTTTATCAAAACCGGGTTGCTAGGTTTATTAGCGACTTTAGGATTAGGCTTAATTTTGGTTGCTTTAACGGTAACAATCATAGGTATTCCTATAGCCGTATTATTAGGGATCATGCTTATTTTCCTATTACCAATTGGCTTGGGGGCTTTAAGTTTAATAGTTGGAGAGCTTTTACTTACAGGTGTTGCCCGGGGAAACAAGTCTTTTTACCAGGTTCTAACCGGTTCTTTATTTATTGCGGCTCTCCTTAATTTTCCACTATTAGGGGTATTCTGGGGTATAGTAATATTTGTTTTAGCCCTGGGGTCCTTAGCTGTTAGTCTGTTACCAGGGAGGGAGACATAATTGTTTAGTCAATGGTTACAAAGTGCTGCCGAATTTCTCATGGTTTACGGCAGTCTAGGCTTATTTTTAGTATCTTTTGCTGAATCTTCTTTTTTCCCTCTTCCTCCAGATATACTACTCATTGGTTTGTCATTGGGGGAACCCAAATTAGCCTTGTGGTATGCCTTACTCACTACTGTAGCTTCGGTTCTAGGCGGAATTTTTGGTTATTTCATCGGCATAAAGGCTGGAAGACCATTACTACAAAAGTGGATTGCTCCAGAGCGAATTAGGAAGATGGAAGAGCTTTTTAGAAATTATGGGGGCTGGGCAGTAGCAATAGCCGGTTTTACTCCTATCCCTTATAAGGTTTTTACCATTGGGGCCGGGATCTTCAGGATTAATAAAATTGTGTTCGTAGTAGCTTCCCTCTTAAGCCGTGGTGCACGTTTTTTCCTAGAAGGACTTTTGCTTTTTAGTATGGGGGTAAAGGCAAAGGAGTTTTTAAGTAGTTATTTGGAAATCATTACTGTCGTAGTGGCTCTTGTAGTAATGATGTTGTATTTAATTTTTAGGAGTACAAAGATTATTATTGGTTTTCGTAAATTATGGATTAAAAGTCGTACAAAATTAGAAGATTTATATACGAAAAAGATTTCTCCTCTCGGAGCTTTCGGAAACTACCTTATAGGGGGATTAGTCCTCGGTCTGGTCTTTATACTTCTATTTGCCAAGCTGGCTGAAGACCTTATTAATAACGAACTAAAACTATTTGATCAAATAGTTATCGATGTTATTAATCTAATTAACAGTCCATTAACAACCCTAATTATGAAAGGGATAACCAGTATGGGGTCTCCTGCTACTATGATTTTTCTTGCCCTTGTAGTTTTGGTATATCTTCGCAAAGTTAAAAAACACTTTTGGGATTCAAACATGGTGATTACAGCCTTGGCCGGTAGTTGGATCATGAATGAAATATTAAAATGGGCTTTTCATCGTAGCAGGCCGGACATTGCAAGACTGGTAAAAGTTACGGGATACAGCTTTCCCAGCGGTCACGCCATGATTTCCTTTGCTTTTTACGGTATGCTGGCTTATTTAATGTGGATTAACCTAAAGACAAAAAAACTTAAATATTTTTTCACTTCCCTTTTTTTGTTCCTAGTCTTCGCCATTGGTATAAGCCGCATTTATTTAGGTGTTCATTACCCGAGTGATGTTTTAGCAGGTTTTGCTGCCGGAGGATTCTGGCTGGTAGGATGTATTCTGGGGTTGCAGGCTATTAGGTATTATAGAAGCAATGTATAATCCATTAAGGATTTAGGACTTAAAGGTGGGACAAAGAATGTCTGCTGAAAACTTTTTGCAGTTTATCTAGTCTTATGGTTACTATGCTGTTTTCTTCCTACTCTTATTTGGCATGGTTGGCATTCTCCCAATACCAGAAGAATCAGTAATGGTATTTACCGGTTTTCTTATCTCTAAGGGAAACTTAAGTTGGGGGTTTAGTATTTTACTCTTAATATAATTAAAAATGGGCAACATCAGGGATATTAGCAGCTTCAGGGTTAATCATGGCTCTCAAGAATAAGAACTCCCAAAGTGCGGAATAATTAAGCCAAATAACTGAAATTGCAAGACTTTAGTATAAATTAATATATTATATAATGGTTTTGTGTTAAATTTAAACTGACGTTTTTGTATACCTAATTCTCCTACTAATACTTTACACTATCTTTATTTTGGGGGTAATATAATGTCACCTAGTATTTTTGCCTTAATAACATTATGTCTATCTTTTGGTTTTGGTGTTTTGGGGTCGTTATTAGGTTTAGGCGGTGGAATATTTATTGTTCCCATTCTGACCATTTTTTTGAATGTACCCATTCATTACGCCATAGGTGCTAGTATTATTTCAGTAATCGCTACATCAAGCGGGGCAGCAGCGGCTTATGTTCGTGACAAAATAACGAATATTCGTATTGCTATGTTTCTGGAAACAGCCACAACTACCGGGGCTATTACGGGTGCTTACTTATCGGGAGTGATTAGTTCCAAGGTGCTTTACATCATTTTTTCTTTTATTATGCTTTATTCAGCTACTATGATGTTCCGTAAAAGGAATTTCGAGTTACCACAATATGATACAGGTCACCCCTGGGCAGAAAAACTAAAATTGAATGGAGCATATCTTGACAATAAACTGGAACAGAAAGTGGAATATAAAACTCAGGGAGTTCCTCAAGGCTTAGGTCTGATGTATATTGCAGGTATAATCTCGGGACTATTGGGTATCGGAAATGGAGCCTTTAAAGTGATGGCCATGGATATGGCAATGAGACTTCCCATGAAGGTTTCAACCGCCACCAGCAATTTTATGATTGGTGTAACAGCCGCAGCTAGTGCCGCAGTCTATTTTGCGAGAGGTGATATCAACCCTCTTATCACAGCACCTGTAGCAATAGGCGTACTCTTAGGGGCAACAACGGGTAGTAAGATTATGGATAAGGTAAAAAATAGTACTCTTCGGAAAATATTTATACCTGTCCTGTTATTAATAGCAGTTCAGATGTTTATTAAAGGCATGGGGGTAAATTAAATGGGAAAAGATATTATCAATACTAATTTTGAAGACAGAGACAAAAAATTATTTAGTATGGAACTATTTATCAGTAATGCCCTCCGTATTGGTGTGCTTATTAGCGGTATTGTAGTATCTGCGGGCTTAATAATGGCCCTTCTTAATTATAAAGAACAGGCTGTTTTTCCACATACTTTAAGAGAGATTTGGCAGGGGCTCATCTCGGTTCAGCCATACTCCGTCATAGACTTGGGCCTCATTTTCCTCATATTTACTCCCGTCTTTCGGGTAATTGCCTCAATTTTTCTGTTTTTGCATGAAAAGGATTACCTGTACTCTGCCATTACTATTTTTGTTCTGTTCATGTTGATTTTAAGCTTTACTTTAGGAAAGGTAGGTTAGTATTCATAAAAAAGGGGATATTACCTGAATCCGATAGCTATAAAAATTGGTCCGTTTTCAATTCGTTGGTATGGTGTTTTAATTAGCTTAGCCACCATACCCCAGAAAAAGAGTTAAAAACAATTGCTTTAATTTCAACACGTTGGCAAATGCAGGGTAAAAGATGTTCCTATGCCTGGTTCACTTTCAAAATCTATTCTTCCTCCATGTTCTTTCATGATTTGATGACAAATACTCAATCCCAAACCTGTCCCTTTCTTTTTTGTTGTAAAGAATGGCGTTCCAACCATTCTTTTTTCTTCTTCTGACATACTCTTCCCGTTATTAAATATAGTTATAAAGCTTTCATTCATTATTTGACTATATCCGGAACTGATCTTTATTTCCGGATTATCTGTGCCCTTTAATACATCGATTGCATTTTTTACAATATTTAAAATCACTTGTTTAATCTGATTTTCATCGGCCATAACTGGCTTGATATTTTCCCCAAGGTGATAGCTTATTTTTATCCCTTTGCCAACTACATTGGTTTCCAGCATTAACTTCATAGAATCAACTATATCATTTAATGAAACTTCATTTAATATAGGGGAGCGGGGCTTAGCGAAAGCCAAAAAATCACTGACTATCTTATTAAGCCCATGGACTTCTATTTCTATAAGGCGAGCATATCCCTTAATTTTTTCATCCTGGGACTTCAGAGTAATGACTTGGCTGAACCCCAATATTGAAGTTAAGGGATTTTTTATTTCATGAACAATACCGGTGGCCATTTGCCCCAATAAAGCGAGTTTTTCTTGTTGTTGCTCTCTTTGTTGTTCCTTCTTTAATATTGTTATATCGGAAGCCACAACAATTACTCCGATAAGTTCTCCATCCACGTTATGAATAGGCGCAAATTGCAGTATTTATAATGGATAAAGAAAACTAGACAAAAAAACAGCTTTCTTTAAGGTGGATTGTGACCATGAGAAAATCATATTCTGGGGAGTTTAAAGCCAAGGTTGTACTGGAAATTCTCAAGGAAGAAAAAACCATATCCCAGATTGCTTCGGAGTATGAGATACATCCAAATCAATTGCTTAAATGGAAGAAAGAGGCAATAGGTGCTCTGGTGGAAGTTCTTGAAGATGGTCGCAGAAAGGGTGACAAGGAGAAAGAGACCTTAAAGAACAAGATTCAAGAACTTTATGCAGAGATTGGCGAGTTGACAACTAAGCTCAACTGGCTTAAAAAAAAATCTGGCCTCAAATTGGACTAGAGCTGAAAGAATTGAACTGGTGGATTTTGAGAACCCGAGCTACCATTAACAGCTCAGGCAGAACTACTTTCGCTCAACCGTTCGAGTCTTTATTACCGGCCAGTACCACCATCGCCTTTGGAAATTGCTATCAAGCATAGAATCGACCGCATTTATACGGAGGACCCCTACTTGGGTTCTCGCCCGATTACCGCGATTCTGAACCGGGAAGGCTTTTGCATCAGTCGACCCACGGTACAGAAGTATATGCGGGAAATGGGGATATCTGCAATCAGGCCAGGGCCGAACCTCAGCCGCCGGAACCACGAGCATAAAGTCTATCCCTATTTGCTTCGCGGCGTTAAGGCATCCTTCCCCAACCACATTTGGGGTACTGATATCACCTTTATCCGCCTCAGAAAGGGCTGGTTGTACCTGGTGGCTTTTCTAGACTGGTTCTCGAGGTTCGTAGTAGCCTGGGAACTGGACTGTACTCTTGAAGTCGATTTTGTGCTGGAAGCTCTCCATAGGGCATTGCGGACTGGCAAGCCTGAGATTGCCAACAGTGACCAGGGAAGCCAGTTTACTAGCGAGCGGTATACCACAGCATTACTGAGTAAAGGGATCAAAATCAGCATGGACGGGCGAGGTCGTGCTATGGACAACATTTTTACCGAGAGACTCTGGCGTACAGTTAAGTACCAGGAGGTCTACATAAACGACTATACAAGCCCCCGTGAAGCCCGTCTCGGTCTTGCCAGGTTCTTTGAAAAATACAACAACTACAGGCCGCATCAGGCACTGAAAAATTTGACTCCGGCCGAAGTCTACTTCGGCAATTATACCTTGGAACACTTCCAAATAACATTTCGAGTCTATTAAGCCGAGGATTATAGAGCATTTAGGGGGTATTGGCCACTCTGGTGTCCAACCCCCCTCTGACCAGTATAATCCTGGCTACTCCGTCAAGTTCGAAGCCTCCTACTGACTCTAAGCTCCCTGGTGGTCGCTAAGAGTCAGTACGTCGATTACGAACTTGACGAACAGGAGTCAGGTAGTATTTTGTCTGGTAAAATGTTACATAATTACCAGTTAACAAATGTTATTATTAACAATATTTTACTTACAAAATACACTAAGGAGGGAGAAAAACCACCTTAAACAAGGTCAAAAAAATGTCTTGACATCTTTAGCCACCATAATTATTTCCTTTTTATTGCCGTTAGGAGTAATAAATGACGCTTCATATGTAGCATTGATATCACTTTCATTTAAGTCTTTATTTGCGAGATCCTTTCTGCTAAACTGTATCATTTCCATAAAATCAAGTATATTCATACCCAAAATATCTTCGGCATCCATTTCTACTGCCTCTTCCAAAGCAGTATTGCACATAATTATTGTCTCATTGCTGTCAATCATTAACACAAGATTACTTACAGAGTTTAATATGGTCTGAGTTTGCAGCTGTAAGTTCTCTAATCCCTGTACTCTTTTTGCTTCGTCAAATAAGTAGAGAAATCCACCATTTTCTAATTTATAAGCGTCGACACTTATTTTGAGACAATCACCACTTCTTGTTTTAATGGTTCTAATTCTATTTTTTATTGTATTTATACTTCCCGTTAACTCTCTGAGAAGGGATTTGTTATTATTTTCAACTCTATACACCATATTGGCTATTTCTTTATCAGATAGTCCTTCCATTTCACCTAACTGATACCCAGTTATTTCTTGAGCTTTTCGGTTTGCAAAGGTTAACCTGAAATTACTGTCATAAGTAGTTAGGGCAATAGGTAAATTGTCGAGTATCTCTTTTGTATATTTATTTGCTTCTTCCAGCTTGGTATATATTAAACTGTTCTGTACCGCGAGCCCAATTTGTTCACCAATCATTTCCATGAACTCGATTAGTTCCTCACTAAACATACCTTTTCGCATATCATTTAGTTGAACGAGTCCAAACCGTTCATTTCTGGCTTTAATCGGAATTAAAGCAACAGATTCATATCCACAAGCCTTACAGTAGTTTCTGGATCTGAGCTCAAGCTTCTCTCCCCATGGTCTTGACATATCATTTGACCAAAAGCTGCCATGTTTTGTAAAGAAGGGTAAGGAAGAATCAGTGTTTCCCTTAATAACGCATCCACACAAGCACTCCAGCAAATAGCCTTTTCCATCAGGAGCAGGTATTTTATTACCAGTATTATCTTTGAAACATAAGCTATTTTCTTTTTGAATAAATAACTCGGGAAAGCCTTTATATATGTAATAAGGATAATCCTCGCCATCATGTAGCCGGACACCCACTGCTTCACAACCTGTTAGTTCCTTGATATGTTTTAGAACGTTAATTAAATTAGACTTTAAATCCACAAAATTATTAAGCGCAGCACAAATTAGTTTAGCTCTTCTTTCTCGCTCCAATAAATGTTCCAATTCATTCCCAGAATGCTTCATATATGTCCTCCTCGGCATCAAAATAAACAAATGTAAAATTGTAGAACCTATTGGTTATACGCCATATATATCTATAATTTACCATTACTATATTTCAAAAATATTCGATACAAATTTCTCTTTTCCTTTAATAAGTAATTAGTCAACATAAAAAAGAAGAGAACCATCAACCAAATGATGGTTTCTCTTCACTTAACGACTCAGTTTAGTTATTCATTAATTTATAACCCGACTTTGACAGTAAAACGCCATTTTTAGGGGGTTCAGGGCCCGGAAACCCAATGTTTTCAAGGGTCTGGTTCCGGAAAAAGTTCAAAAACGTAGTGAAAACCATTTTACCGTAACCTCTTCAACTATCGACGGTCACCTGCTATAATGGTAATGTGAACCATGCGGAGGTGATGCGCCCCTTGTTCCCCAGAATTATCACTACAAAACGCAAGGACCGGACCTATCGTTACCTGACCTTGGTAGAATCTTACCGGGAAAACGGCAAGATCAAGCAGCGCCAGGTGGGCAATCTTGGCAACATTGATCTCTACAGCCAGGAGGAAATCCGTCGGCTCATTGATAAACTGCGGGAGTTTCTGCACGACGATCCCTACGGGACCACTCAGGACTTGACTACGTACGGAGATAAACATTATGGCATTCCATACGTAGTGAATGTTTTCTGGGACCGATTGGGTCTTACCGAGTTCATCAATTCGCTGCTTAAAGACCGCCAGGTGGAAGTGGATGTGGCCTTATGCACCAAGATTTTGGTATTAAACCGCCTGATCGCTCCCAAGAGCAAATTGGGAGTGGCCCGCTGGGTACACCGACTGTACCTGGAGGAACTAGAGGGGCGGCCTTTACCGGATGTACACCACTTCTACCGGGCCATGGACTACCTTGAAGAAATGAAAGATGCATTGGAGCGGCACCTGTACTTACAACTGACGGATCTATTAAGCTTGAAACTTACCCTGGTGTTCTACGATTTGACCAGCAGTTATTTTGAGGGTACCCATTGCCCGCTTAGTAAGCACGGTTATTCCCGGGAACATCGCCCCGACCGGCCTCAGATTAACATCGGATTATTAGTGACGCCTGAAGGTATTCCTATCGCCCACCAGGTTTTTGAGGGAAACGTGGCCGATAAAACCACGGTGCCTGATGCCATCAAGGTACTAAGCGAAAGGTTTGAGGTAGGCGAATGTGTTTTTGTCGGTGACCGGGGTATGATTACCCAAGATAACCTCCGAGCCTTGAAAGAAGCCGGGTTTCGGTATATTGTCGGTTTTCATAAACGGGGGCGGGAAGTCAGCGACCAACTTTTAGAGGAGTACCAGGACCTGAGCCAGTACACGCCCCTGGGAGAAGAAGGGTCTTTACTGTACAAGGAAATCCCGGCTGCCAAAGTACCGGCAGAAGACGCGGCTGAAAATGAAGAAGATTACCTGGTACGCTACATTTTGTGCCACAACCCGGCCAAGGTGGCAGAAGACCAGGCCTTCAGGGAACAAGCGCTCCAGGAAGCCGAAGCACAATTACAGCACCTGAAGGAATGGCTGGAAAAAGAAGAACCGCGGCGGGGACGAAAGCCCACGGCCAAAAGTATCATGCTTAAGGTGGCAGACCTCCTAAACCGGAAAGGGATGGCTCGTTTCTTTGACATCGACTATGACGGCAACAAACGCCTAAACTGGCAAAGAAACCAGACCGCTATTGACAAGGAGTCCTTACGGGACGGTAAATTCCTGTTAAAGACCAACTCCCTCCTTCCGGCGGACCAGGTAGTCACCGCTTACAAGAACCTGATGCAAGCAGAAAACGCCTTCCGGGAGATCAAGGATTTTATCCGATTACGCCCCATCTACCATTACAATGAGCACCGGGTACGGGCCCACGTCCTGATCTGTGTGCTGGCCTATCTATTTGAGCAGTGGCTGGAGGTGCTATACCGGCGCCATGTGGAGAACGAAATCCAAAGGGCCAAATCAATCACGGATAATGAGACCCGGGAGAAAGAACTGAAACAGCTCAAAAGTTCTTATAGAAGCGGTCGCCGGATCTTAGAGGAATTGGACGAGATCAAGGCTGTTGACCAACAGTTCATAGACAAAAGGCTTTACAGCATCACCCTGCCTGGTGAGGCGCAAAAGAAGATACTGGGGGTGTTGGAGCTCCCGCTGCCACCCAAGGTGCTAGTTAAAGAATAGCATCCCTTGAGGGGCTGTAGTGAAAATTACCCCTACAGGCCCCTTTATTTTCAAGGCCGGTGTCAAAGTTGGGTTATAATAAATCATATTTCTTAAGTTTATACTGTAAAGTTCTCCTAGAAATACCCAGTTCCTGGGCGGCTTTTTCCCTGTGACCTTTATACTTTGCCAGAACCCTTTTGATGGCCTCGATTTCCTGAATTTCTAGCATACCCGGCCGATTATCCTGTACTTCCAAAACATTCTGGTTTTTTACTTTGCTGCTGATCCTTAAAGGCAAATCGTCTTCATGCAGAGTATCACCGTTTGCCAGGGCTATAGCGCTCTCCAGAGTATTTTCCAGCTCCCTTATGTTTCCGGGCCAGTCATAATTCCTCAAAATACACATTACTTCTGGGGAAATATTAACCACATTCTTACCAAGTTTTTTGTTGATTTTATTTAGAAAGTATCGCGCCAACGGTTCTATATCTTCTTGCCGGTAACGTAAAGGTGGACACTCCAGAGTAACAACATTTATCCGGTAATAAAGGTCCTCCCTGAAAACCCTTCTTCTAACCAGGTCTTCCAGGATTTCATTAGTAGCAGCAATAATCCGTGCGTTCACTGCTATTGATCTGGAACCGCCAATCCGTTCCATTTTTTTCTCCTGTAAAACATTTAGAAGTTTAGCCTGTAAGCTGGGAGTCAAGGTGCTGATTTCATCAAGAAAAATCGTCCCTTTCCCCGCCAGTTCAAATTTACCCTTTTTACTCTCCAAGGCCCCAGTGAAAGCTCCCTTTTCATGGCCAAAAAGTTCACTTTCCATGAGATTAGCAGGAAGGGTCGCGCAGTTAATATGAATAAAAGGCTCCTCCTTGCGGTTTCCCGCCTGATGGATAACCTTGGCCACCAGGCTTTTTCCTGTACCGCTTTCTCCCGTCAGTAATACAGTGGTATCCAGGTCCTTTATCTTCTGGATTTTCTCTTTTAATCTAGCCAACTCCCTGCTCTCACCAACCAAGTCCACATCCAGGTCATCGGCCCCTCCCACTAATTGGCCAATCTTCTCCTTAATCGTAAAGGCCTGCCTTATTTTAAGCAGTAAATCATTGTTGTCGAAAGGCTTGGTGATATAATCGTAAGCCCCTTTTTTCATGGTTTCCACAGCATTATCAATTGTACCGAAAGCAGTCATAATAACAACAATCGTCTCAGGGGTAATGCTTTTGATATGATTTAATACCTGTATACCGTCTTTTTTAGGCATTCTAATATCAAGGACAGCGGCATCATATCTATTGGCCTGCACTTTTTTGCAGGCCTCCTCCCCGTCGGAAACCGCATCTACCAGGTAACCTTCATTTTTTAACTCCCGGCTTAATATCCTTAAAATAATCTCCTCGTCATCAGCAACAAGTATTCTATATTTAGTCATATGGCTACCTCTCATTAGTAAGGCAAAAATACATCGACCCTGGTTCCCTGGTTACACTTGGAATTAATTTTAATTTCACCCTTATGCTCCTTAATTACCTTTTCGACAATAGAAAGCCCCAGCCCTGTGCCATTTTTTTTGGTGGAATAAAAGGGTGCAAATATCTTGCCAATCTCCCGGGGAGAAATTCCAATTCCATTATCAATTATGCTGATAAGTATTCTTTTTTCACCGGAAATATCACTGCTGATGATTCTTATCATCCCTTCCTTTTCTATGGATTGGACTGCATTAAGGAGGATGTTAACGAAAGCCTGCTGCAGCTGGACATTATTTCCTCTAATCAGAGGGAGTTCACTGGCTAAATCCCTCTCGATCACAATATGCTTTGATTCTTTATGGCAAAGAATAACATTATAACATTTATTTAATACTTCATTGATATTGAGGAGAGCATAACTGTTTTGTTTAGTAATATCGACATAAGAAAGCATTTGTTCCACAACTTCGTTTATCCTGTCCACTTCATGAATGATAGGCTCCAGGAATTCCTGGCAGCCTGGTTGATGTAATAAACTTTTCTCCAAAATCCTGGCACAGCCGCGGATATTCATTAAAGGATTTTTAATATCATGGGCGATACCTGCTGCCAGTTCACCCAGGATTGCAAACTGTTTTAACTGCTCCAGCTCCCGTTCAAGGACCCTTTTATTGGTAACATCCCTAATAATCAGGACAATACCGACAACATTTTTTTTACTGTCGTTCAAAGGAGTAAAGGCTATGTCCAAAACAATTTTGCCGCGAAATTTATTTGTAAACAATATTTCCCTGGCTAAAAAACTATTGTTGTGTTCCTGGACGTATGACATCCCTTCCTCCAAGACTTTTCTCGCCTTGCCGCCCAAATATCTTTCATAGTTGTTCCCTACAATTTTCTCCGGCTCTATGCCAAAAACTGCTTTAACAGCTTTATTGGCCGTTGTGATTTTTCCCTGCAAATCAATGCTGATAATGGCTGATTCAGTGCTGTCAAAAATATTGCGCAGATAATTTTTTTCCTGAACTATTTCATTATTCAGCAACACATTTTCATAAACAATCTTAGTAGTAAAGCGTACAATTTTTAAATCTTTTTCCCTATATCTTAAATTTTTCCCAGCCACAACAAAAAAGACCTTATAATTTTCCTCTTCACGAATGGGAGAAAGAATTATATCCAGGCTTTCTCTTTCGTTGTTGTTGGCAGCAAGGCTGACGTCATTAATACGATATATCTCAGCCATGTGAGTTTTAAGGTATTCATGGAGGTAAGGCCCAATATTGCTATAGTCAATCTCCCCTTCAAAAATTAATCTGCCCCGCTTGGAAACGGTAATAATGGCCATCCAATCCACCGGGATAATCTCCCCCAGGCCCAGGCCTTCGATTTTTTTTAGGGAATTTTGGGCATAGCAGCTGACGTCCTTATAATACATACAAAGTCCCCCATGAAAAAATGCTATTTTTCTTAATAATCTTAATTAAAATTTTATCACATAACTTCTGACAAATACACCACAAGCCCAAAAGCTTGTGGTGTATTTTAAGTATGCTCCCGTGCCCTCGCCAAAGGGTCCCGGGTCATAATCCCTAGTTATTAGCAAAGTTCAAATACCGCTGCTGCACCCATGCCTCCGCCTATACACATACTGACAAGACCATAGCGACCCTTCCTGCGTGTTAATTCAGAAAGCAGCTTGACCAGAAGAAAGGTTCCTGTACAACCCAAGGGATGCCCCAAAGCAATTGCGCCTCCATTAACATTTACTTTTCCGGGATCCAAATCAAGCTCTTTGATGCAGGCAACAGCCTGGGCAGCGAAGGCTTCATTCAATTCTATAAGATCAAGATCCTCTTTATTTATACCTGCAATCTTTAGGGCTTTAGGAATCGCCTTTACAGGACCAATGCCCATTACTTCCGGTTCTACTCCCGCTACGGCAAAAGATCTGAACAAAGCAAGAGGTTTTACCCCTATTTCCCGGGCAGCCCCTTGAGACATAAGTAATACTGCTGCCGCCCCATCGCTCATCTGCGAGGAGTTGCCCGCTGTAACTGTACCATTAGTCTTAAAAACAGGTCTTAATTTGCTTAATCCTTCCAAACTCACATCAGGACGTATACCTTCATCTCTTTCAAAAATAAAAGTCTCACTTCTCATCATACCTGACTGGTCAGCAACGGGTCTAAGGGCTTTTACCGGTATTATTTCTTCCGCAAACTTATTTTCCGACTGGGCTTGCGCCGCTTTAAGATGACTTTCCAAGGCAAAACGGTCTTGTATTTCCCTGGTGACACCGTATTTTTCAGCAACTCTTTCTGCTGTCAAACCCATAGCCAAATATGTTTCAGGATAATTCTCCATAAGATAAGGGTTAGGAGAAATCCGGTTCCCCCCCATTGGTATGGTGCTCATGGACTCTACTCCACCAGCCAAGGCAACATTAGTCTGCCCTGCCATGATGCTATGGGCTGCGGTGGCGACAGATTGCAGACCTGAGGAACAAAATCTGTTAATAGTCTGAGCGGGCACATCTACCGGCAAACCTGCCCTCAGGCTCACTATTCTGGCCAGGTTCATTCCCTGTTCAGCTTCCGGGAAGGCACAGCCAAGGACAAAATCATCTATTTTTCCGGGATCCAGCTGTGGGATGCGTTTAACTACCCCCTGCACAACCTGGGCCGCAATTTCATCAGGTCTTGTATATTTTAATTGGCCCCCTGGGGCTTTGCCTATAGCCGAGCGGCCACAAGCCACAATTACTGCTTCTTTCATCTTTATTCACCCCCGTTCAGTTTCTCAAAGGTTTACCTGTGCTCAGCATATGTTCTATCCTCTGCAAGGTTTTGCTTTCACCGCACAAACTCAGGAAAGCCTCTTTTTCCAATTCCAGGATTTGTTCTTCAGTGACCAGAACCCCGGCCGGCACATCCCCTCCCGTCATAACCCAGGCAATCATCTTGGCGATATGGGCATCATATTCTGTAATAAAGCCGCCTTTATGCATAAAATCTATACTGTATTGCAGCGAGGCCCTTCCCGAAGTCCCCAAAACCTTAACCGGCTTTTTAAGCAAAGGCCTGAATCCACCTTCGGCTAGGAACAGCACCGTATCTTTCGCCTCATCAAGCAAATAATCCTGATTCATGACAATTCTGTCACTGGGCCTCAGGTAACCTTTCTTCACAGCGTCATGAGCACTGCTGGAGACCTTGGCCGAGGCAATAGTTTCCCAGGCCCTGCGCAACTCAGGTAAAAGATCGTTCTGAGGGTTGCCTGCCAACTCTTGAGTGCTTTTTAAAAGCATTTCTTTTGTACCGCCACCCGCAGGGATTAATCCTACCCCGACTTCTACCAAGCCCATATATGTTTCTGCACCGGCTGTTACAGCATGGGCATGCATGGTTATTTCGGCTCCTCCGCCAAGAGTCATCCCGTATGGTGCTGCAACAACGGGCTTATAACTGTATTTTAAAGCCAGATTGGCTCTTTGAAAATTTTCCACTATCCTGCCCAATTCTTCAAACTTTTTCTCCATAGCCAACTTGCCAATAAGATTTAAGTTTGCTCCTACAGAAAAGTTTTTGCTCTGATTGCCAAGCACCAAACCCAGATAGTTTTTCTTAACTTCCTCCACAGCCTCATAAATCATTTCAATAACCAAATCTGTGACTGTGTTGTTTTTAGAACGAAACTGCAGACAAGCTACCCCATCGCCAATATCCAGTAGAGCAGCGTCATTATTAAGTTTTAAAGTTTTATATTTTCCAGAGGCAAGAACAATATAGGGGGCAACATGCTTTTCAGCCTGGTCATAAAACTTGCTCCTACCGGAAGCCAACATTTTTTCGATCCAAGCCGGAATTGCTTCTCCCTCTGTTTTCATTCGCCCCACTGACTTTTCCAGGCCAATAGCATCCCACAGGGCAAACGGGCCTAACTCCCAGTTAAAACCCCATACCAGGGCATTATCGATATCCTTGAAATTATCGGCAAGATCAGGGACCATCTGAGCGGCATAAAGCAAGGTTTTCTTAGTCACCTCCCATGCAAACCGGTTTTCTTTTTCCTCACCATCTATGAGAGCATTAATCCTTCCCTCCAAAGTTTTCTCTTTCATGGCCGATTCTACGGCCTTTAATGATTCTTTGACCAGGGGCACATACTCTTCTTTTTGATAATCCCAGACCAGGGTTTCGCTTCCTTTTTCACCTTTTATCCTTTTATAGAAGCCCTGGCCGGCCTTATCCCCCAGGGCTCCCTTCTCCAGCATTGTTTTCACAAAAACCGGGGGAGCAAAATTCTCTTTTTCTGATGGACTGTCCACATTGTTTACCACATTGTTGGCCACATGGCAAAAGGTGTCAAGCCCCACCATATCCAGGGTACGGAAAGTAGCGCTTTTGGGCCTGCCCATAACTGGTCCCGTCAGCTCATCAATTTGGTTAATGCTGTAACCGTAGTCCAGCATTTTCTTGATTATCTGCAGATAAGCATAGGTTCCTAAGCGGTTGGCTATAAAATTGGGCGTGTCCTTGGCCACTACAATCCCTTTTCCCAACCTTTTACATCCAAAGGTTTTCATAAACTCCACAACTTCTGGCAAACAATTCTCACATGGGATAATCTCCAGGAGCTTCATCCAGCGAGGGGGATTAAAAAAATGGGTTCCCAGAAAATGCTGTCTGAACTCCAAGGGAAAACCTTCTACCATTTTATTGATAGAGATTCCGGAAGTATTAGAACTGACGATAGTTCCCGGCTTGCGATACCGGGCCACCTGATCTAGCAGTTTTTGTTTGATGTCCAACCTCTCCGTAACTGCTTCAATAATCCAGTCCACCTCTTTAAGCAGGTGCATATCATCTTCAAAATTACCCACCTGTATTATTGCTCCCAGGTCTTTGTCATAAATGGCCCTGCTTTTTTCGTCAAGAACCCTGTTCTTGCCAGACTGAGCCAATCGGTTGCGTACTTCTTTGGCATTCAAAGTTAATCCCTGAGCTTTTTCTTTTTCAGTAAGCTCACTAGGCACCATATCCAGGAGCAGGACAGGAATTCCTGCCCCCGCCAGGTGAGCTGCAATGCCTGCTCCCATAACTCCAGCACCAAGTACGGCAGCTCTGCTTATACTGTAATTCATTCATCCATCCCTCACTTTAGCCTTAATTAAACATGCGGATTCTCTGTTAGTAAAGAAGGCCCGCTTCTTTTGCGTCTTTAAGCAACTGTTCCCGGAAATCAGGATGAGCTATCTTTACCAGTTCATGGACACGCCGGGCTATGCTTTTGTTGTAGAGATCAGCTATGCCGTATTCCGTAACAATATACTGCACATCAGACCTGGGAGTGGTGATAACTGAACCAGGAGGAAACTGCAAAACAATTCTTGACTGTAATCCATTTTTTGTTTCCACTACAGAAGAAAGAGCAATGAAAGATTTCCCTCCCTTGGACATAGCCGCTGCCCTGACGAAATCTAATTGTCCCCCTGTACAGCTAAACTGTTCAAAACCTAAAGATTCGGAACAGACCTGCCCGGTAAGGTCCACCATCAAGGCATTATTGATGGAAATAAAATTATCGTTCTGAGCTACATTGTACGGATTGTTCACTTCGTATACTGGAGCCACATGCACCATAGGATTCCTGTCCATAAATTCATAAAGCTCTTTGTTGCCTATTCCAAAACCGCAGACCATTTTCCCTTTGTAATAATTTTTTTTGCTGCAGTTGATTACTCCTTTCTTGGCCAGGTAAACCAAAGATTCAGTAAGCATTTCCGTATGCACACCCAAATCTTTTTTGTCTTCAAGACCGTAGCCCACAGCATTGGCAATTCCACCCAACCCTATTTGAACCGTTGCTCCGTCCGGGATATGGGGCAAAATATGCCCGGCAATTTTCTTTTCAATCTCTGTAACAGGGCTGTTAGGCAGCTCAGGCAGGGGATGATCTTTTTCACAAATATAGTCAACTTGACTGACGTGAATAACATTCTTTTCCCCATAGACAAAAGGTACATTTTTATTGACCTGCACCATAACTACCTCAGCATTGTCAGCTACAAGATCGTTGCAGAAAGTTCCCAGGGGTCCCCAGCTCATGTAACCCCTTTCATCAGGAAGTGAAACCTCTGCCATCAATACTCTGGCTTTGACAATATTATTCATCATCCAATCAATCTTGGAAAAATGAACTGAGATAACATCAACATTGCCTTGCGGCATAAACTTTCTTTCAATAGGCCCCAGGAAAAAAGTATGATAGTTTAGATGACCTTTAAAATTTGGTTTCAATAAAGCAAAAGGATACATCAACAAACCGGAATAGACATTTACATTTTCTAATTCTTCTGCCCGGTTGCATAAAGCATTAACAAGATCCGGAGGCGAGCTGGTAGTAGGAGCAACCCAGATGCTGTCACCTGATCTTACAGCTTTTACTGCTTCTGCAAAATCAACCAGCTTGCTTTTGTATATTTCTTTCCAGTCCATAACTTTTACCTCCTTGATTATCTCTGATTTGCTATCAGTTACTTACCTTTAAAAACAGGTTTTCTTTTTTGCGCAAAAGCTGTAATGCCTTCTTTAAAATCTTCCGTACGGGAACACTGCACCTGATATTCCCATTCGTTGTCCAGGCTGTTTTCTAAACCCTGGAAAACAGCTCTATTGATGAGTGCCTTCATATTGCCCAGGGCTACGCCGGGAAGGGCACAAAGCTTTTGGGCAAGTTCCATGGTGGCCTTGTCCAGCTCTTCCAGGGTTACTACCCTGTTTACCAGTCCCAGGGACAGGGCTTCCTGGGCTGTCACAGGCCGTCCCGTCATAATCAGTTCAGTGGCCCTGGCCGCTCCCAGCATGCGGGTAAGGAGGAAAGTACCGCCCATATCCGGTACGAGCCCAATATTGACAAAAGCCTGAATAAATTTGGCATTATCCGCGGCCACCCGGAAATCGCAAAGCAGCGCCAGGTTAAAGCCGGCACCGGCAGCCGCCCCCTTTACGGAGGCAATGACCGGTTTTCTTAAGTTACGAATCCGTAAGGCAGCCGACCCTACTTTACGGACCCCGCCATAGAGGTCGGACATATTCCCCTCCAGTCCCTTCAGCATCATACGGATGTCCCCTCCTGCGCTAAAGGATTCTCCTTCCGCGGAAATCACCACAACCTTTACCTTTTCATCATCGGCACAAAGGTCCAAGACGGCAGTGAGATCGTCCAGCATGGCCCCATCAAGGGCATTGAGGTTTTGGGGACTGTTAAGCAAGATTGAGGCAATACCCTCGAAAATAGAAAACTTGATTTTCTTAAAATCCATAAACTCACCCCTTTTTTTAAAATTCAATTTTCTAATATTGCAAATATAATGCCAATGTAAAAGGGCCATAAAACCAAGAAAACGGCAAATAATTAATGCAATAATTGCACAAATTACCATTGCCTTTGTGCAATTATTGCATCTACCAAAATAAAAAGCCGGCCATTCATGCCCAGAAAAAATCAACCCCATTAATCCTAATTATTTATAAAAATCTTTACAATGTGTATGAAATACAAAAAAAAATACAGTTCCTGGTATCAGCTTCTTGACCGATACCAGGAACTGTAAATAAATCATAAATCCGGAGACAAACACTAAAACTAAAAGACAATAGCTCTACACAACCATACTGCCGGATTTAGCAACTCTCTTCTTTTCACTATAATCAACAATCACAGCGGCACTGGCGTCTCCTGTAACGTTGATTGTTGTCCGGGCCATATCCAGGATACGGTCAATACCTGCAATGAGCGCAATGCCCTCTAACGGCAGGTTGACAGACTGGAGAACCATGGTCAGCATAATAAGACCGGCGCCGGGTACCCCTGCTGCTCCTATGGAAGCCAAGGTTCCCGTGAGGATTACAGTCAGTTGCTGTCCAAGAGTGAGGTCCATGCCATAAACCTGGGCTACAAAGACGGCACAAACACCTTGATAGATGGCGGTTCCGTCCATATTAATCGTTGCGCCCAGGGGCAGGACAAAACTGGCTACATCTTTATCCACACCCAGGTTCTCTTCCACAGATTTCATAGAAACGGGAAGGGTAGCGGAACTGCTGCAGGTGGTGAAAGCAATGAGCATGGCAGGGGAAAAACCTTGGAAAAATTTAAGGGGATTCATGTTGCCCAAAGTCCTGACGGCTGTAGAGTATACGACGGCAGCATGGAGCAAACAACCGATGTATACGGCAGCGATAACCTTGGCCAGGGGGATTAAAACTTTGGGCCCATTCACAGCCACAACAGGGGTAATTAAAGCAAAGACACCGATAGGGGCGAATTCCATGATTACTCCAGTAATTTTATACATTACCTCAGCCAAACCGTCAAAGAAATTATAGACAGGTTTGGCCCTTTCCCCAATTAAAGTGATGCCTATACCTAAAAATAAGGCAAAGACTATGATTTGCAGCATATCGGCACGAACCATTGAATCAACGGGGTTAGTGGGGAAAATATTGAGGAGAACTTGGGAAAGAGGCGGGGCTTCTTTCCCGGCATATTTGGCATCGGCAGGCAATTTCATGTTGAAGCCGGGATCTAGGAGATTGGCGAGAATCAAACCTATGGTAACGGCAAGGGCGGTTGTAACTAAATAATAGCTGATTGTTTTGCCGCCGATACGGCCCAACTTTTTCACATCGCCCACGGAGGCTGCACCTACTACCAGGGAGGCCAGAACCAGGGGAACAATTACCATTTTTATTAAATTAAGAAATAAAGTCCCAAAAGGTTGAATCCATGTTTTGATGAATCCCGTTGCACTGCTAAGAAGTAAACCGGCAATAATACCAAGGATAAGACCGATGAGTATTTTGGTAGATAACTTCACAAGTATGGCCCCCTTTCAAGTATTTACCTCATCTTTCCTATTTTGACTTTGTAACAAGTTTCGGTTTTACCACCCCTTTTACCTAGTTTTCTAAATCCATCTTTTCATACATTTACTATTTTGTAAATTTTTATTTTACTTTTTTATTCGTTATCTTCAGTCATTTTTTGTCACTTTTCAATGAGCATTCGCGCGCAATTGGGCCACATGATGGTTAAAGGCTATTGACAAAAGAATAGTGAGAAAAATCTGCTGAGGCCCCTTGTAGGCATCTGTGGGATCATACCACTCACTAGGCGAATGGCCATTACCGGATTTACCGCCCGCACCAAGGGTTACAGCAGGAATCCCCAAGCTAATGGGCAGGTTAGAGTCAGTACTGCTGGAGCCTTCCAGTTCGGGCTCCAACCCCAGTGCCTTGGTGGAAAGCCAGGCTGCCTGAACAATGGGCGCATCGTCAGGCTGCGTACCAGCGGGCCTGTCACCAACAAGTTGAATTACAGGGTAGACCTTAGCCTCGGTGTTCCAACGGGTGTTTTCCTCGAGATATGCATCTAGTACAGCTTTCCTAAACAAGGCTTCAGTTTTGCAGACTTCATCCTCGCTATTGGAACGCATATCAACCCACATCTTGGCTTCTGCTGCAATAGAGTTAACAGAGGTTCCGCCACTTATTACACCCACAGTAAACGTAGTTTTGGGATCCTTGGGCACCTGGAAATCGGCAATCTTGGCGATAGCCCTGCCAAGAGCATGAATGGCGCTGGGAACTTTTCCAAAGGCGCCAAAACTGTGTCCACCAGGACCTTTAAAGGTTACTTCAAATCGGTGGCTACCGGTAGCCAGATAACAAATTCCGCTTGCACCAGTACCATCAATGGAAATATATCCATCAATGTCCTTGTTATCCTGGAAAAGGGCTTTTACCCCACGGAGATCGCCCAGGCCTTCTTCCCCTACGTTCCCGCCAAAAAGGGAGGAGACGGAATCTCACAAATCTGTTTTTGTTCGGCCAGGGCCTTGGCATCATCGGCTTTAATAAATTCCAAACCTTTCTTCACAGCATCATTGTTCAACAAGCGGTCATAGGTTAATTTCACATTGGGGGAAACGTTATACGCCGTCGATGCTCCCAGCGCCATTCCAAAACCAATCTTTGACAGTCCAAGGGTTTTGCTTAAACCCGGTTTAGGGTCTCGTGTTTTCGCAGGGTACTCCCGTCTGGCATTTTCCGCAGCCGTAACGGGGGGCAAAACGCACCTTCGTATCGTCAACAAAGCGAGAACATGGTTCATGGGCTTTTCCTGCTTCGGTAATGGCCCCGGCAGGGCAGCGGTCAATACAGGCACCGCACTTTGTACAGTACTCATCAATTTTCAGATAGGAGCGCGGCGTAGGTTCAAACCGGAGATTAACGACAATACTTCCGTAACGCCCGGCGCAGCCCTTTTCCGTAATCAAAGATTTACTTAACCCAAAAGTACCTAACCCGGCAATAAAAGCGGCATGCCGCTCCGACCAGTTGCTCCGTTTATCAATTACTTGGAAACGGGCGTCCTGTACAGGAATAACCGCCTTTCCTCCCATTTTTTCGATTTCTTCCTTAAGAAACCTACGAACGGCATCATTACACAACTCACCCTCATAGCGACCGTACAGCCACTCTTTAGATGGTAAGTGATCCAGCCTGTTAGACTTGCGGACAGTCTCATTAAATGGGAGAAAATATGAAATAACTGTCTGGGCTCCCGGCAGCCATTCCTGAGGATTCAGGTGATGGGGACCTATCACAGAGGGCTCCTTGAGCTTGTCAAACAAGGGATCTTCTGCATTGGCCAATCCCACCAGGGGCCCATCATAGATTTTCATATTTCCTAATTCGGGAACCCTGTTAAGCTGTGTTTCCTCAAGATATTGCGTAATTACCTCAACTATAGCTTTTAAATCCCTCATCTTTATCCCTCCGGCTACAACATCGTACCCATAATACTTCGCTTCGGCTGGGGTAATTCCTTCCATCAGTTTGTTGTATAATATGGTTATCAAGGTATTTAAGGAGGCTACCCATGGACCGGGCCCTGTTTGTCTATAATCCATTATCAGGTGATCGCACTATCCCTACCAGGCTGGATTATCTGATAAACCGTTTTCAGCAAAACAATATTTTGCTTCAACCTTACCGCCTTACGAAAAATGAACCTGATAAGCTCCCGCACATACTGGCGGAAAATGATTTTGCCTTTTTCCTGGTTTCGGGAGGTGACGGGACCCTTAACTCCGTCCTGAATATTCTCTTGAAAAATGGTCTCAACAAACCCATAGGTTTACTTCCTTTTGGAACCTGCAACGACTTTGCTAGGAGCCTCAACCTTCCTGTCAACTTAAACGAATGCCTGAATGTCATTTTCTCCGGCAAAACCGTTGATGTGGATGCGGGCCTCATTAACGAGGAGAGATTTTTCTTCAGCACCTGTGCCGGGGGGCTCTTCGTTGATGTTTCCTTTAAAACCCATGATGAATTAAAGAAAAATTTTGGGCCCTTTGCTTACTATCTTAAGGCCTTAAGTGAAGTAGCGCATATGAAATGCTTCCCCCTCAAAATCGAAACGGAGGCAGAAACCATCGAAGAAAATGTCCTTCTCTTTTTGATTCTAAATGGCACCCACGGAGGAGGTTTTGCTAACCTCATTAAAGATGCGGATATCTCTGACGGTCTCATGGATATTGTCCTCATTAAAAACTGCGCTCACATCGACCTGGCCAATCTCTTTTTCCGGGTTTTAAGCCGGGAATCCCTCAACGACAAAAATGTGACGATTCTCAAGTCCAGGACCTGTAAAATCTCTGGCAGCAGTGAAGTCCTGCTCAGTGTGGACGGTGAAAAGGGTCCAGCTTTGCCCATCAATGTCCGCTTCATTAATAAAGCCCTGAAAGTATTCGTGAAATAATGATAAAATAAATAGAATGAGCAAAGGCTGGAGGGAATCTGGGATGTCTTCTGGCTGGGCCTAAAAAACTAATTCGGAAAAAACGTATTTTAAGAACAGCTCAACGAAAGCTGTTCTTTTTTTGTAATTTTAAACAACCTAAATAACCTAACTTGAGTAATCCTTTTTTACTTTGGAGATAATTACATGTATGGCTTAATATTTCTCTTTAAAAACTATCTTACTGGTAAGGAGGCCTTTTCAAATGTCCCAGTACCCTACTTTACCGTCTTCACTCCCCAAAGACTATGTTGAACCTGATTATCAACTTCCTTCCGGTTATCTGGAAACCTATCTGGTATTAATGGTGCGAGACCCGGAATGTATTTTTGCATACTGGGAAATCTCACCTGTGACCAGAAGTGAATTTGAGCAAAACTACGGGAGGGAAAGCTGGGAAAATTCCCGGCTGGCCATGCGCATTTCCCGGGGAACCGAACAAAATCTGTTCGAACTGGACGAGGCAGCCACCAACTGGTATTTTCATGTGAAAATTTCCAACCAGTCGCTGCTGGGTGAATTAGGCAGGATTTTGCCCGATCAAACCTTCATTGTTTTAGCCTCTGCAAGGTTAGATTTAACCATAGGAACCAACCCTTGCTTTGGCACAAACAGGCTGTACCGGCCCGAACACAGGCAGTTCCTGGAGAAAACGCTGGCTAAACGGCAACAAGAGACACTTTCTTCTTACAGATAAACAACACATGCTACGAAAGGACTGGTTCGTTTTGCCCCAAGGATACCTCTTATTATTGCTGCACGCTCATTTGCCTTTTATCCGTCACCCCGAACACGAGGACTTTCTGGAAGAGCGCTGGTTTTTCGAAGCTACCCTGGAAACGTATTTGCCTCTTTTGGAGATGCTGGAAAATCTTCACCGGGATGGAGTGGACTTTTCCCTTACCCTCTCCTTTTCTCCTACGCTCTTAACCATGTTTTCCGACGAACTTTTACAACAACGTTTACAGAGACACCTGGAAAAGCTATTAGAATTGACGGAAAAAGAAATCAAGCGAACTAAAGAAAGGCCTGAAAATGCTCTAGCTCACATGTATAGGGAACGGATTTCCGGCCTATACCATTATTACCTGGACCGCTGCCGTAAGAATCCCCTCCTGGTACTCCAGCATTTACTTTCCACAGGAAAAGTAGAATTGATCACCTGCGCCGCAACCCACGGCTTTTTACCCTTCATGCGGCGGGAAGCGGCGGAAGCACAAATTGCCACAGCCGTTTCCACCTTCCAGCAATATTTTGGCCAAACCCCCCCGGGCCTCTGGCTCCCGGAATGCGCCTATTATCCGGGTATAGAAAATATCCTTGACAAATACAGGCTAAAGTACTTTTTTGTGGACACCCACGGTCTCCTCTACGGTAACCCCGCCCCCTGCTGGGGAGTATATTCGCCGGTCCAATGTCCGAACGGGGTAGCCGTTTTCGGTCGCGATCCCGAATCATCCAAACAGGTATGGAGTAAGGAAGAAGGCTATCCCGGTGACTTTACCTACCGTGAATATTATCGCGATATCGGCTGGGATTTACCATTGGATTATATAAGGCCCTATATTCATCCCGATGGCATTCGTTTGAATACAGGCATTAAATATCATCGGATTACCGGTAAAACCAATGACAAGGAACTCTATGACCCCTGGGCCGCCAGGGAAAAAGCCGCCCTCCATGCGGGCAACTTTATGTTCAACCGCCAGAAACAGGTGGAATACCTTTCTTCTTTTATGGACAGAGCCCCAGTCATCGTGGCGCCTTATGATGCAGAGCTTTTTGGCCACTGGTGGTTTGAAGGGCCTATCTGGCTGGAGATATTACTGCGGAAAATTCATTACGACCAGGAGACCCTTAAGACCATCACCCCTTCCCGGTATTTATCACTTTATCCCGAAAGCCAGGTCATCCAGCCTTCCTTTTCCACCTGGGGAGATAAAGGCTATTATGAGTTCTGGTTAAACGGAAGCAATGACTGGATTTACCGGCACCTTCATAAAGCAGCCAACTATATGGTAGAACTGGCTACCTCCTTGCCAAACACGGAAGGAATTTTACAGAGAGCCCTCCAGCAGGCTGCCCGGGAATTGCTGCTGGCTCAGGCCAGCGACTGGGCCTTTATCATGACAGCCAATACCACCATCAATTACGCCAGGAAAAGAACCCAGGACCACCTGGGACGGTTTTTTAAACTATACCATGACATAAAAAATAACACCCTGGATCCAACCTGGCTCCAGGCCATCGCCTCCAAAGACAATATCTTTCCCGAGATTGATTATGGACTATACCGGCAACAGAATATTAACGATTCAAGAGTAGTGAGTCACCTTTAGACGTTAACCGTGAACCGTACCGGTCACTGGACACTGGTCACCGGATACCAATAATATTTCTCCGCTTCCCGATACCCGAATTAGCAGTATATTATCGTACAACTGACATGAATTATTCATAAATAATTTGGTGTTTGCGGAGAATACTACAAAAGTACAAGTTCCAGGCGAGGAGGAAGATGCGTTTGCCAGAGCAAAAATTACCTAAAGTCGCGTATTTTTGTATGGAGTACGGGTTAGACAATGGTCTCCCTATCTATGCCGGTGGTCTGGGGATACTTGCGGGCGACTATCTCAAAGCAGCCAAAGACCTGAACGTTCCCGTTGTCGGGATAGGCATTCTCTGGCGTCAGGATTATACGACCCAGCTGATTGGGGAAGACGGCTATCCTTATGATCTTTACCCCCGTTACGATTATGAAAATGTTAAGGATACCGGCGTCACAGTCAAACTCCGCATCAGAGGTGGGGATGTGACATGTAGGGTGAGGCTGGTGGACCAGTACGAAAATGCTCCCCTCTACCTCTTAGATACTAATTTTGAGGGGAGCGAGCATGGGTGGATGACAGAGAAATTATACGGAGGTTCAGGACAAGACCGGGTAGCCCAGGAAATGATCCTGGGTATCGGAGGAGTGCGGGCACTAAGAGCCCTGGGTATTGATGTAGACGTCTATCATTTTAACGAAGGACATGCCGTTTTCGCCGGTTTGGAACTAATCCGGGAGAAAATGTCCCGGGGAATGACTTTCGAGGAAGCCTGGGAAGCCACGAAAAAAGAGGTGGTCTTTACTACCCACACCCCGGTAGAAGCGGGAAATGAAACCCATGACTACGCTTTGCTTGGCCATATGGAGGCCTTTAACGGACTGACCTACGAACAGTTAAAAGCCCTCGGCGGTGACCCCTTTAATATGACTGTGGCCGCCTTACGCCTCTCTGAGGCTGCCAATGCCGTTTCCCGGGCCCATGGGGAAACAGCCAGGAACATGTGGAAAAACGTGGAGAAAGCAGCTCCTATTATGGCTATCACCAACGGGGTACACGTAAACACCTGGCAAAACCCAGCCATCAGAGAGGCGTATAAGCAGAAAGGGGATTTATGGCAGCCCCACCTGGAGGCGAAAAAGAAATTATTCAACTATATCCGGACCCATAATAACGTGATTTTTGACCCGGATGTTTTGACCATCGGGTTCGCCCGGCGTGCCGCCGCTTATAAACGGGGTGGACTTATTTTCAGGAATATGGAACTCCTTTCCCCTCTGTTAAAAGAAGGTAAACTGCAGTTGGTATATTCCGGCAAAGCTCATCCCCATGACGGGCAAGGTAAAGCAATTATCCGGGAAATTGTCAATATTGGTAAAGAATTTCCCAACAGAATTACTTTCCTGGAAAACTATGATATGCATATTGCCAGGCTCATGATCCAGGGCTGTGATGCCTGGTTAAACAATCCCCTGCGTCCCCTGGAGGCCAGTGGAACTTCGGGCATGAAAGCAGCTTTAAACGGCGTCTTAAATATCAGCGTTGTTGACGGGTGGGTCGGAGAAGGCGTTATACACAAAGAGAGTGGTTGGCTTCTGGATAGGGTACTACCCGAAGACCCCAACCAGATGAACCAGGATGTCTATGATCTGAAAGCCTTTTACGAAGTACTGCTCGCAGACGTAATGCCTGTATATTACGTAGATAGACCCCGCTGGACCAGGATGATGCAAAAAAGTATAGAGATGGCCCAGGAGAAATTCTCCTCCGAGAGAATGCTCAAAGAATATTACGAACAACTATATCTTAAGGCGGTAGCGGCACAAGCGAAAATTCCCCTTGCTTTGAGGTGACAGCGACTGTCAGATAGCCGATTGTCGAAACACGTTAACCGTGAACCGTGAACCGTAAAATAAAGAGAGTCTGTCAGCGACTGTGCTACAGACTCTCTTTATTTTGTTCAGTATAACTAATTATTCGGAAGTCGGAAAACGGAAATCATTTTACGCCATTTCCATAATCTCTTTGATTTTGTTCATATATGCACTGGTCAACTCATTGGCTATTTCCATGGAACTGCCTTCGCTGAAAATCTGGACCAGAGGCCGCTCCGGATCTGGCAAAATTAACGTCCATCCCTCGGGGTGATTAAACTTTACACCCTCCACAGTATCGGTTCGCAATTCAGTATCAAAGTTCTCGATGAGAGAGCGAATAATTTTCCCTTTAATGGTCCAGTTACATTCCATAGCATCTCGATGCAGGTAAAAAGGAGGAATTTTGGCCATGATTTCCGAAAGGGCCAGCCTTTCCCGGGACATGGCTACCAGCAGTTCCAGGATAGCCCGCAGGCCGTCAAATTCCAGGTTAAACTGTTTTTCGCCGCTTTCTCCTCCTTGCAGAATAGTTTCCATACGGGCTTGTACGGCTCTTTTGGTACGCACTACCCTGCCGTAATATTTTTCCGCGATTTTTTCGAAGGCCGTGGGAGCGCTGACCGGTACTACCAGGGTGCTCCCCGGGTTATTGTAGAAAAAGAGATAGGCTAATAAGGTATTGGCCCTGTCCTCCTCCAGTTTATTGCCCTTTTCATCAAAAAGCACATACCCCTCTCCCTGGCGATCCAGGTAAATTCCTATATCTGCCCCTTTAGCCGGTACTGCCTCATGGAGTTTACGGTAAGGAACTTCCTCCACTTCACAGCCTGACTCCCTCAAGAACTGGGCAACAGCCTGTTTAAGCCTGTCCGCCGGGCAATCAAAAAGAACTTTCAAAGACAGCTTATCCATTATCTGCTGGCGCAGGTGCCAAAAGTATAATTCCTCTACCGTGGATAAGGTAAGGATATTTTTTATTTTTTCACCGGACACCAGGGTAAAGTCTTCTACGGCCAGCATATTTTCCAGCTTTCTTTCCTGGGACAGGCTGATATTAGCGCCTTTCTCATTCAAGAAAAGTATTTGTATCATGTTTTCCTGGGGAGAGAATACAACATGGCTTCCCCCGCTAAACCGGCCGTTTTTTAAAGCGAAGCGGGTCATAGGCAAAACAAGGTCTCCCAGGTCATAAACCTGCTGTCCTACGGCCTGTAAGCCGCAAGCCAATGCTTGTTTAATCATCCGGGAAGCAGGGTATTCGTCACTGCTGACACCTACTTTTCCCCCTGGAGTCACTAAAGACCCAAAAGCACTCCCCAGGCTGTTAGCCAATTTAGGGGTGATATCCACATTCAATTCACCTTTGATGCCTTTGGCACCGAAAAGGTTGGCAAAGAACCTGTTTGCCCAAATTAAATTCTCCTTAAGGGTGGTTCCTTCCTGAATTGTTTTACCAGGCCAGATTTTCGTTTGCGGCATAACGGTACAGTTCTCCCCGATGGTGGAACCATCACCCACAATGGCCCCTTCATAGGTGGCCGAGTTGTCTTTTACATAAACGCCCGAACAGAGAATGGTCTTTCTGATGGCTGCCCCCTTGCCCACCATTACCCCCTTGCCCAAAACTGATTTCTTGACCGAAGCCCGCTCCTTCAGTTTACAGTTATCTGCCAGCACACTATAAGCCCCCAGGAAAACTTCAGGCCCGACCCTGCAGTTATTGCCGATGATCAGTGGTGCTTCCAACCTGGCTGAGGGATGAATCTCCGTATGGTTACCTACCCAGATTCCCGGTGATATTTGTCGATATGGTAAGAGAACATCAACTTTTTTATCCAAAATATCTGCATGAGCCTGGAGATAGGCCTCGGGATTTCCAATATCACACCAGTAGCAGTTGGCAGTATAGCCATACAAAGGTTGCCCCTTTTCCATAAGAAGGGGGAAGAGATTTTTACTAAAATCAAAAAAGGTATATTCGGGAATAAAGTCTAATACTTGAGGTTCGAGGATATAGATCCCGGTGTTTACTTTATCACTGAAAACCTCGCTCCAGCCCGGTTTTTCCAGAAAACGCTCGATTTTACCGTTTTTTTGCGTGATGACGATCCCATATTCCAGGGGATTGTCCACGGTTATTAGGACCAGTGTAGCCAGCGCCCTGTTCTTTTTATGAAATTCCACCGCTTCGGCAAGGTTCAGATCGGTTAAGGCATCTCCGCTGATGACGATAAACGTCTCATCCAAAAATTCCTGGGCATTCTTGACACTGCCGGCGGTACCTAAAGGTTTATTTTCTACAAAATAACGCAAATTTACCCCGTATTCAGTACCGTCCCCAAAATAATCCATAATATTAGAAGCCATATATTGCACGGTAACACCGATATCCGGAAAGCCATACTTTTTTAAGAGGTTAATAGTATGGAGCATAACCGGGCTGTTAGCCAGAGGAACCATTGGTTTGGGCCGGACACAGGTTAAGGGGCGCAGCCTGGTACCTTCTCCTCCCGCCATAATAATTGCTTTCAATAGTCATACCTCCCCAATACATCGTTAGCATTTATTTTGTTTACAAAATAGGGCTGCCATTGGGATTTCCCGCTTTCCTCCAAAATTTCCTGATAAACACCCAGAGTTTTTTGAGCCACGCCGCTCCAGGTATAATCCCGCAGCACATAGTGATAGGCATTTTCAGCCAGTCTTTTGGCAAGGCCAGATTCTTTTAAGAGGCGAATAATTTGCCTGGCCAGGGCGTTTCCGTCACCGGGGGGGAAGAGCAAACCGTTTTTCTCATGTTTCACTATCTCCCGTAAGCCCCCCGTATCTGAGACCACAATAGGCGTCCCGGTAGCCATGCCTTCCAGGGCTACAATACCAAAGGGTTCATAGAGGCTGGGAAAGACGGCAAGCTCAGCATAGTTGTACAGGGCATTACGTACCGTATCCTCTATATACCCTATAAACTGCACCTTATGCTCCAGGCCCATTTCCCGGGACATACGTTTTAGTTCTTCCTCATAGGGTCCTTTACCGGCCAGGATAAATTTTGCCTCAGGTACTTCCCTCAAGATACCGGGAACGGCCTGCAGCAAAGTCTGGACACCTTTTTCCGGAACCATGCGCCCGATGTAAAAAACGATTTTTTCCTCCGGGAGCGCAAAATTTTGGCGGGAAGGGGCTTTTTGGGGATCAAAGGTGAATTCACTCAGTTCGATAGCATTAGGAATGACCCTCATCTTGTCAGCAGGGGTCTGGAAAATAAAGCCCACCTCGTCCTTCATGGACTGGCTGCAGACAATGACCCGCCATGACTCGTAGGTGAGCCACCACTCTACACTGCTGATGTAATGCTGCAGCTCACTGTGTAATCCTTGGTTGCGCCCGTATTCCGTGGCATGAATAGTGCAAACAAGGGGCAGGCGATAGATGTGTTTCAAAGCCCGGGCCGCAAAAGCTACCAGCCAGTCATGGGCATGAAGCAAAGCAATATCTTCACTGGCGTTGATTAAACGGACAGCTTCCTCCAGGAGGCTGTAGTTCAGGTGCTGGATGTCTGTAATAAAGTTCAGGGAAGGCAAAGCATAGGGTTGTACGGGATGAAAAGAGACCCCTCCTCTTGGCCGCCCAGAATCATTTTTGGCCTCACCCGGGGTAATAACCTCTACCTCCCAGCCTTCCTGGCCCAGGGCTTGACTCAAACCCGCTACATGCCGGGCCAATCCTCCTACCGTACGGGGTGGAAACTCCCAGGTTAACGTTAAGATCTTCATTTATCAAATCACTCCAGAACTGTTTCTTACTCATTTCAACAGTAAATATTTTTGGCAGCTTTACGGTAAATTACTCTTCCTTTTCCATAAAAAAAAGCGTGACCTGGTCGGTCACGCGCTCTTGTTTTTTTTACCAGAATGGGGGATTGCCATTTATTACAAGCAATTACATTTCTGATAGCCCGTCTTCAATATCATTCCCATTTATAGACGGCCGGCCTCCTGTTGCTTAAAGAAGGCAGCTCGCTTCTCACCCTGTAAAGATAGTCAAGATCTATTTCCGCCGTAATGATTCCTTCCTTGTCGCTGCTCCTGGCAATAACCTCGCCCCATGGGTCGATGATCAGGCTTTTTCCATAGGTCTGGAATGCCGGTTTTACCCCGATCTGGCCCGGAGCTATGATATAATACTGGTTTTCAATGGCCCTTGCTCTAAGCAGCGGTTCCCAGTGATCCTTTCCCGTATAAAGGGCAAACATCGCCGGGACAAAGACGATTTCCGCCCCGCGCAGGGCCATAATCCGGTATAGTTCGGGGAAACGCAGGTCATAGCAGATGCTGAGACCGATTTTACCCAGTTCGGTGCCGGCCACCACTATTTCCTCCCCCGGCTTCTTAGTGTAAGATTCCAACATTGAGGGCCCGTTGACCACCTGAACATCGTAAAGGTGGATTTTCCTGTATAATGCAGTGATTTCACCGGCAGGATTCAAGAGCACCGAAGTGTTGTATACTTTCCTTTTCCCCGGGATGATTTCCGGAATACTGCCGCAGTGCAGCCACACCCCGTACTGCCTGGCTTTTTGGGCGAAGAACTCAATGGTAGGACCGGGAATAGTTTCGGCATTACTCAATTCGCCTTCCCTATTTCCGATATAGTTGACGAATTCAGGCATGCCGATGAGCCTGGCCCCGCGGGCCGCCGCTTCATCAATAAAGCCCTCCAATTTGGCCAGGTTCCCGGCTTTGTTGTTCTGGGTATCTATTTGAATAGCCGCTACAAGAAACCTTTTCACTGCAATCTCCCCTTAATCCATATTTACCCTTTTATTTTATCTTATTTAGCAACCTCCGGGGAGTAGGTTTAAAAGAAACCTCAAGGATCTTTGCGGTTCCTTGACTTAACCCCTTCTATACTTTCCCTGCAAAACCATTCACCCGGCTGCTCAAAAAAACATCCAGGTAAATCCTGAACTTTTTAGATCTTGCTTTCTTCAGCCAGGAGCAGGCTTTTCAGTATACGTCCCCCGGTGACCGGACGGGCCTGCCCGGCTGACCTCCATCCTCCCGAAAATAAAACAATCCAGGAACAAAGGATTTCCAGCAGGGCACAGCCTTTATCCACCAAGCACACAATACAGCTTTCCGGGTACCTGGGCAGCTGCCAGGTTAATGGCCACATGTGCTTCAGGATAATGTCCCTTTCCTTCTCCTTGAGAGGCACCAGGACTTCCGCATTCTTCAGAGCAATGCGGGGATGAACAAAGGCGTGTTTCCCTTCCGGCAAGTTTTCCACCCGCCAGTCATACAGGAAAAAATCATGCAGCAATCCTCCTCTGGCTGCGGCTTTACAGTCCAAACCCAGTGCAGCACAAATAATGTAGCTGTAATATGATACGTTCAGGGAATGCTCCAGGCGGGATACAATATAGTGATGCCTGAACCGGTTCATTTGCCACACCGTTTCGTTTGACAGTAAATCCCACACGTACTCTTTATATTCGTCGAAATTAGATCCACCTGAACTTGATTTGCGCTTTAATCTTTTCCACTTTGCCATTTAAGAATCCCCTTATTTCCTGGTTTATGACACCCAACTGCTGGAAACGGATCCCTGGGAAAGCCAAGATAATTCTACGGTATAAAAGGAGCTTATCCCGCACCTGACCTGCCGGCCGCAAGTAATGGGCAGCCAGCACCTGCCGCAGGTTGATAATCTCATTGGCCGAGTTCACGGTATCAAAAACAAAATAAACAACCAACATAGCGACCAGGGCTGCTTTACCAGCAGGGTTAACAACTTCCAGCAGCGATAAGCTTACCGGATGTACGACTTCCACAAGCAAACAGGCCAAAAGACCCCACAGTAAGGAATAGCTCAAACACACCCTGCCCTGGATGTTCAGGAAGTTTTCACTATAATCCCACCACCGACAGCCGAAGATTTTTTCCATGGCCAGGCTCACCAGGTACTCCAGGAACGAGGCCAGCAGGAAAGCCAGGAAAAATTTGACCGGCAGAGAGTACATCGTTCCCGCTCCAAGAATATTGTCTGCAATTCGCGAGGAGAATATTACCAGCAATGCGCCAAAACCGTAAATAGGGACAAAGGGCCCCGACAGGAAACCCCTGTTGACAAAGCGTTTCTCCCGTATACTGGCGTAAACCGTCTCCAATACCCATCCGCCAAAAGAATATAGAGAAAATATGATGACGATGTCGAACAGATCAGTATACATGAAAAACACCTCCCACTCCTCAACTTTTGGTTCTAATACGTTTTTTTAACCGTTTATATATTCTGTCGCTGGGACCAAGCCTTAATTTCTCTCACTCCAGGATCAGCTGGATAGCATTAATGGAATCTTCTAGATTTTCCTCGCCGGGGTCCAAAAGGACTTGAATAGCAGTGCCGTACATGGCCCCCAGGATCATCCTGGCTATGTTATGGCTGGAATATCCCCTGAAGTTTTCTCCGGGAAGGGTTTGGATCAAAATGTATTCTTCGATTTTTTGCGACAACTCCCTGAACAGCTTGCGCAGGAGGCTGCTGAAAACCGGTGACCAGAGGGCCAACCCCGTCAGGTCATAAAAGATGCGAAAAAGCCCCGGGTCGTTATTCAGCATTTCCTGGAAGAATCTTTTCAACGAAGCCATCTTCTCCTGGGGCGTAGTCCCTTCTTTTAAGTACTCCTCAAACCTGGCCAGGTATTTTTTCGTCATCATGTTCACCACTTCAATGAAAAGGCCCTGCTTGCTGCCGTAGTAATAATTGAGCTGGCTTAAGACCACTCCGGCTTTTTGGGCTATATCCCGCAGGGAAACCTGGGCATAACCCCTGGTGGCAAGGCATTCATAGGCTGCATCCAGGATTTTTTGAGCCTGGGAAAATTTGGCTGCCGCTTGCATTATACACGCCTCCATGAATTCGTACAAACGTCCGATTTGTTTACTAATATATTCCAAATAGCGTTCTTTGTCAATACTTTTCTGCCAGATTTAACAACTCTTACGCAGAAAAAAATACACCCTTTTTTCAAAGGGTGTCAGGTTGTTTAAATACAGTTGGCTTAGATAACGCATTGGTCAGGGTTTAGTTTATTAAACCCTCTCCCCGTCATGAATGTTGATGCTCCAGTTGTGGCCGTAATTATTATCCCAGTTATTGGCGCCATCATGGAAACAAAAATTTAACTGGGAATCAAGGGGGTTCACATCGCAGGTCCAGCTATCTTTAGCACGGTTCATGGGAATATCTTCTACATTGTACCAGTTCTTGTTGCTCCCGTAACCGATATGGGCGTAAACTTGCGCCGCACCGCTTTGGGCCAGTAAGCCGTTGTAACTGATGGTGATGGTGTCTTCGGCTGTGGCTGGCATGGGTTCAACACTTACACCCCTTTCCACCGTACTGGTCCGCGTTTTATTATTTTCGGTTGCCATGGTTTTTCTTGCCACAAAAACTGCCTCCTTTTTTCTTAAAGGTTGATAATCCTACAAGATATTATTCACTATCCAAATTCCGATTATGAATGAAAATTAACATCACATTGTCCTTTTTCTCCTGTCCGAAGATATCCCTGTCACCGGCAATTCTCCTGAGAAAAGCATAAACCACTCCAGAACAATTTCTTTATAAAACCCAACAGTAGATATTTTGATCAGCTTTAGAGAAAATTACTCAATTTTTGTTCACAAAAAAAGCCGGCCTTAGCAACCCGTCCTGCAGATTGTTAACAGGATGAGATTGCTTAAGGTGGCTTAAAATAACTGGCAACCTTGCTATTTTATTTAGGGTACTTACCTATCATTTTCCAAAGGAATCTGTGCACGGAATGGGGAAACCCTACGGGCTCGGCGAACATCAGAATACATTCACCATAGACAAGATTCAGCTTATTTTCCCGGCAATATAATATGGCCTTGGCTGACTGAGCCCCCTGCTGCAGCCATATGTTTTTTATGCCCGACTGCACTGCTTCTTTGACAATCTCCTCCGTCCGGTCAGGAGAAACACAAATAAAGACCCCGCCAACTTTTTCCGGCAAGGCATTTAAAGAAGAATAACAGGGGTCCCCATTAATAGTCCGTAATTCTGGATGAATTTTACATTTTTTCCGTGGTCGCGCGGCATTATTACTTCTGCAAATATAGAAATCTGCATTAAGTGGCTGAAATTATCCATGTCCTCATTATTCAAGCTTCTCCTCATGCAACCAATACAGACATCGGCTGCTTGTAGCTCCTTTACTTCGTTAGATTTTCCAGGCTGAATCATCTTAATATTAGGAAAACGGTTACATATATACTGTCTCACTCCGCCTTCAAAATCTGTTCCGCCAAAATTCATCGTGTGTAATATCATAAACCAAACCAATCCCCTCCTGTCTGGTAGCGAAAGAATGAAAAACAAACCAAGCTTGATCTTGCCAAACAGATGCTCGCAGAGGTGCGCCATCTAAACAGTGCCAGACTCTGGGTAGCCATGAATCGCCCCTCCCTCTGCGAAGTGATAAGGTACTTCTTCAACGCCGGTTGTCGGATCCGCTGTTGCGAGCAGTTGATCCAAGTCTGTTTTGACACGGCAACCCAGCGTTTTTCAAGGCTTATTGATAAATTCTGGCCACATTCTTTTGAACTTAGGTTATGGGGTTGGTAAAATTATCCTGAAACTGCATAACTACTGATCTACAATATATTTCTTTAGATGAATTACTTAAAGAATAAATTTTTATGGTGGCTAAAGATGTCAAGACATTTTTTTGACCTTGTTTAAGGTGGTTTTTCTACCTCCTTAGTGTATTTTGTAAGTAAAATATTGTTAATAATAACATTTGTTAACTGGTAATTATGTCACATTTTACCAGACAAAATACTACTTGACTCCTGTTCGTCAAGTTCGTAATCGACGTACTGACTCTTAGCGACCACTAGGGAGCTTAGAGTCAGTAGGAGGCTTCGAACTTGACGGAGTAGCCAGGATTATACTGGTCAGAGGGGGTTTGGACACCAGAGTGGCCAATACCCCCTAAATGCTCTATAATCCTCGGCTTAATAGACTCGAAATGTTATTTGGAAGTGTTCCAAGGTATAATTGCCGAAGTAGACTTCGGCCGGAGTCAAATTTTTCAGTGCCTGATGCGGCCTGTAGTTGTTGTATTTTTCAAAGAACCTGGCAAGACCGAGACGGGCTTCACGGGGGCTTGTATAGTCGTTTATGTAGACCTCCTGGTACTTAACTGTACGCCAGAGTCTCTCGGTAAAAATGTTGTCCATAGCACGACCTCGCCCGTCCATGCTGATTTTGATCCCTTTACTCAGTAATGCTGTGGTATACCGCTCGCTAGTAAACTGGCTTCCCTGGTCACTGTTGGCAATCTCAGGCTTGCCAGTCCGCAATGCCCTATGGAGAGCTTCCAGCACAAAATCGACTTCAAGAGTACAGTCCAGTTCCCAGGCTACTACGAACCTCGAGAACCAGTCTAGAAAAGCCACCAGGTACAACCAGCCCTTTCTGAGGCGGATAAAGGTGATATCAGTACCCCAAATGTGGTTGGGGAAGGATGCCTTAACGCCGCGAAGCAAATAGGGATAGACTTTATGCTCGTGGTTCCGGCGGCTGAGGTTCGGCCCTGGCCTGATTGCAGATATCCCCATTTCCCGCATATACTTCTGTACCGTGGGTCGACTGATGCAAAAGCCTTCCCGGTTCAGAATCGCGGTAATCGGGCGAGAACCCAAGTAGGGGTCCTCCGTATAAATGCGGTCGATTCTATGCTTGATAGCAATTTCCAAAGGCGATGGTGGTACTGGCCGGTAATAAAGACTCGAACGGTTGAGCGAAAGTAGTTCTGCCTGAGCTGTTAATGGTAGCTCGGGTTCTCAAAATCCACCAGTTCAATTCTTTCAGCTCTAGTCCAATTTGAGGCCAGATTTTTTTTTAAGCCAGTTGAGCTTAGTTGTCAACTCGCCAATCTCTGCATAAAGTTCTTGAATCTTGTTCTTTAAGGTCTCTTTCTCCTTGTCACCCTTTCTGCGACCATCTTCAAGAACTTCCACCAGAGCACCTATTGCCTCTTTCTTCCATTTAAGCAATTGATTTGGATGTATCTCATACTCCGAAGCAATCTGGGATATGGTTTTTTCTTCCTTGAGAATTTCCAGTACAACCTTGGCTTTAAACTCCCCAGAATATGATTTTCTCATGGTCACAATCCACCTTAAAGAAAGCTGTTTTTTTGTCTAGTTTTCTTTATCCATTATAATTTTGCCGAAAGTGCAAAGTAATACAAAAACTTTTGAAGATTTACTTAAGGCTATCTCAAACAAAGGTCTTAAGATAACTTCACCAGTGCCAGGCACTAAATATTCGCTCGGAGAAGCTGAATTTACAATACTTGCTCCCAACGGTTCCGGTTATAAGGATGTCAACGATTATTCTGTGGTTGTCAAATTGCAGTTTGGAAAAACATCGTTTTTGTTGACAGGAGATGCAGGTGTTCAACCAGAAGGGGAGATGCTTTCAAAGGGTTTTAATTTAAAAGTAGACCTTTTAAAAGTCGGTCACCACGGTAGTCGTTATTCAACATCAACAGATTTCTTGAAAGCTGTAAGCCCTCAATTTGCTGTAATATCGGTTGGAAAGGATAACCCTTATGGCCATCCGGCACCAGAAACAATTAAGAAAATTACCAATGCAAGAATTCAACTTTACAGGACGGATGAGTTGGGAACCATCATTGCCACTAGCGATGGAGATATAATAAAAATAGATAAGAAGGCCTCTCCTGTAAAAGCTCAAGCACCTCCTCAAACGGTAGGAGTAGACAAGGGAGAATCAAAACAGGCAGCAAAAGCTTCAGATTATAGTTATATTGGGAACAAGAACTCAAAGAAGTTTCATTTGCCTATTTGCGGTTCATTGCCGGCAGAACAAAACAGGATTTATTTCAAAACAAGAGGAGAGGCTATTAGTGCAGGTTATGAGCCATGTAAAATATGCAAGCCATAGGAGGATTTGGAATGAAGGTGATAATTGACAGGTTTGAAGGGCCATTTGCGGTTTGTGAAGATGAAGAAAGGAAAATGATAAACATTGAGAAGGAAAAACTGCCAAAGGAAGCCAAAGAGGGCTCTGTACTGATCATTCAGGGAGATGAAATTGAAATAGACTACAATGAAACAGAAAATAGAAAAAACAGAATAAAAAAAATGATGGACTCGTTGTGGGAATAGAAAATAACAAATAATTAAAAAAATAGATAAATAAGATAAGTGATTTAAAAGAACAGGAGTTATGCAGTTGGTGGAAATAAATAGAAAATGATAACTCCAAAAATATTTTTTTTAAAAAAAAGATCCTAATTTTCGACAAAAAAGGCTTGACTTTTTCGGAAAGCCCCCATAATCGCTTTGGATGGTATTTTCTACCATCGCTCTAGCGATATGGGTGATGCTGATGAAGAAACTGTGTAAACCAACTTTCGAAAAAAAGGATCACGGTCAAGGTGCCGGAATCCCGGTACTCAAGACAATTTGGGATTTATTTGACCTGTCTCTGCTGTTTTCCCAGTCCGGAATACGCAAACACTCCGGAATTCCAGCGTGGCTCCTGGCTTTTGCCTACATCTGCGGCCTTGTTAATCATTCAAGTTCTGCAAATCAAAATGCTAAGTTTTCAACGGAAGCTCCATTTTTACAACAACTGCTTTCCGGGCAAATCATCTCTCAAAGTGCCTTCAGCCGGTTTCTCTCCAAGCCCTTTCAGTGGCTCCGGTTCTCTTTGGGCAGATTTGCCAGGTTACAAGAAAATACGGATAGCAGGCTGACCGACGGCGATATCATTGCCTTAGACGATACCAAAATTGAGCATCCTCACGGTAAAAAAATCCCCTTTCTCTGTTGGCTCTTTGACAGTTCGGATAAGCGCCATGTATGGTGTATTAATCTTGTGTCGACCCTGGCTATCTTAAAGAATGGTCTTGAATATCCCATGTTATGGCGCTTTTGGGTTAAAACCGGTCAGGAGAATGAAAAACAAAGCAAGCTTGATCTTGCTAAACAGATGCTCGCAGAGGCTCGTCAGCTGAACAAGGCCAGACTATGGGTAGCCATGGATCGCTGGTTTTTGTGTAAAAAGTTCCTGAACTGGCTGATGGGTCAAAATTTTGACTGGGTTACCAAAGCCAAACGTAACACAGCGCTATTCAGGAAAATCTACGACCCGGTACTAGGAAAGGAACGCTACATTAAACTTAATCCGAAGCAACTGCTGCGAGAAGTTTATTCCCAGCTTCGGGTCCTTGGCAAAGAATCGGTTCTCAGTATTCCGGACATTTACATCAAAATGCCCTATGAGACCTTAACACGCAAGGGAAAACCCATTACTAGACAACGTTTTTTACCCATAGCTGCCATTGCAGCCACTTATGAGAAGCAGGCTGTCGAGGGCAGCATAGTTCTTCCGGAGGAAGAATGCCCAGCAACCTTCAAGGATGCGTATCTCCTGATAAGCAATCGCGTAGATACGCCGGAAGAAGCTGCAACTGCCTATGTTAAACGATGGAGAATAGAAGTTTTTTACCGCACCGCTAAACAGAATCTTGGTTTAACATCTTGCTATGCTCAGTCTGAAACAGCTCATTTCGCACATGTGGAGCTCTTGTTTACAGCGAAGACCCTTCTTTGTTATGCCTCTTGGGAGTGCAATAAAGAAGGCGCCGAACAAGCCCCCTCCCTCTGCGAAGTGATAAGGTACTTCTTCAACGCCGGTTGTCGGATCCGCTGTTGCGAGCAGTTGATCCAAGTCTATTTTGACACGGCAACCCAGCGTTTTTCAAGGCTTATTGATAAATTCTGGCCACATTCTTTGGAACTTAGGTTATGGGATTGGGAAAATTATCCTGAAACTGCATAACTACTGTGTAGATAATTACCATTTTGTAACCAAGACAAAAAACACACCTCATCAGTGTGTTTTTTCAATGATGGAGCTAAAGTTAATCTCAGGATTGATGATGCTGAACGAAGGGTTTTGAAAGCAAAAAGAAAAAACCGACCTGGCCGGGCGCCATCTTACCGGGGCAGACGGGCCAGGGAAGAAAACATTTCCAGCAAAGCGCAGCCCTTATCCACCAGGCAGACGATAAAGCTCTCGGGTTATTTGGGCAGCCGCCAGGTCAAGGGCCACATATGTTTCAGGATAATATCCCGCTCCTTCTCCTTAAGTGGCACCAGGTTCTCCCCATTCCGCAAAGCAATACGGGGATGGACAAAGGCGTGTTTCCCTTCCGGCAAGTTTTCCACCCGCCAGTCATAGAGGAAAAATCATGCAAATGCCCTCAGCATTTACTGGAAAAATCTTTTTATAGCTGCCTTCTTCTCCTGGGGCGTAGTCCCTTCTTTTAAGTACTGCTCAAACCTGGCCAGGTATTTTTTCGTCATCATGTTCACCACTTCAATGAAAAGACCCTGCTTGCTGCCGTAATAATAATTGAGCTGGCTTAAGACCACTCCGGCTTTTTGGGCTATATCCCGCAGGGAAACCTGGGCATAACTCCTTGTGGCAAGGCATTCATAGGGCGCATCCAGGATTTTTTAAGCCTGGGAAAATTTGGCTGCCGCTTGCATTATACACGCCTCCATGAATTCGTACTTACGTCCGATCTTTTGCAGTGTTCTTTGTCAAATATTTGCTGGTCAATACGTATTCAGGGCGACATTGAGGGCCTTTTCCTATTTTCGTCCATGTTTTACTATACTTTCACTGTATGTATGCCTATTTATACTCTAATAGAATTATCCATATAATAATTGTAGGATAGACTGACGGGAGGGTACCAAAATGATTATAAAGTCATCCACAACTCTTCGTAACGATTACAATACTATTGCAAAGCTCGCTCATGAGAAAGGCGAACCGATATACATCACCCGAAACGGTAAGGGGGATCTTGTTGTGATGAGCATTGCAGCCTTTGAACGCCGGGAAGTCATGCTTGACTTACGTGAAAAATTATTGTTTGCTGAACAACAGCGTCTTGCTGGTGAACTGACAATCTCGCTAGATGAAGCACATAAGCGCCTAAAGGGAAAAATCAATGAAAAAGTATGACGTTGAACTGCTTCCTGCCGCTTATGCAGACTTGGATGAAATATTTGATTACATCATGATAGATATGCTGAAGGATGAATTGAAATAATATATGGTCCCCACTGTCAGGCCCATAGCGGACTTTCACCGCCAAGCGTGCGCCCATTCCGCACACCACCACAAAAATACACCCTTGGGCAAAGGGTGTATTTTTATAGAGGCATATCCTTATATTGACTTTTCCCCGTCATGAATGTTGATGCTCCAGTTGTGGCCGTAATTATTATCCCAGTTATTGGCGCCGTCATGGAAACAGAAATTTAACTGGGAATCAAGGGAGTTCACATCACAGGTCCAGCTATCTTTTGCACGGCTCATGGGGATATCTTCTACATTGGACCAGTTCTCGTTGCTCCCGTAACCGATATGGGCGTAAACTTGCGCCGCACCGCTTTGGGCCAGTAAGCCGTTGTAACTGATGGTGATGGTGTCTTCGGCTGTGACTGGCATGGGTTCAACACTTACACCCCTTTCCACTGTACTGGTCCGCGTTTTATTATTTTCGGTTGCCATGGTTTTTCGTGCCACAAAACCTGCCTCCTTTTTTATGGGGGATTATTATTCTATAAAGATAGTATTTACTATCCAAATTCCGATTATGAATGAAAATTAACATCCTGCAACAATACCTTTCCCTCCAAGGGCTTCATAACTACGGACAACCTGCCGTCCTCCAGGAATATTTCCCTTTCCCCCAGTACATCAACCAGCTTCCCCCTGCACCACCGGCTCACATCCAGGGTAAGGGTGATTTCCTCCGTTTCATGGCGGTTAAAGATGAGGATGGCCACGTTGTCCTTTTTCTTTTGCCCGAAAACATCCCTGTCCTGGCTAATCCTCCTGAGAAAAGCATAAACGTGCCCCTGGGCATAAAGGGGTATCCATTCCCCCGTTTTCAACACATCATGCCTGTTGCGTAAAGCAATGATTTTTTTATACCACACTAAAAGCTCCCTGTCCTCCCTCCCCCAGGGATAGGTTCGTCTGTTTAAGGGGTCCCCATAACCCTCAAGGCCTGCCTCGTCACCGTAATAGACACAGGGCACGCCAGGAAACGTCATCTGGATCAAGGACAAAAGCTTAAGGCGCCTGACAGCCAGTTTTCTCTTATCCGGGCTTAATCTGAACCTGGCCTGGTCTTCTTTAGAGATTGTTTGTTCAGGAGGAGCATCGCCCAAAAGTGTCAGCACCCGGGGTACATCATGACTGCCGATGAGATTCATCAGGGCATAAAAATGCTGGCGAGGATAATTTTCATAGAGCTGCATCAGGGCCAGGTGAGTTTCCCGGGCATCCCTCCTTCCCAGCAAGTAATCCAGGAAAATGTTTCTGAAGGGATAGTTCATGACCGAATCCAGTTCATCCCCCAGAAGGTATTCCCGCAGCTTACCGTAGCTGATTTTGTTGGAGGCATCCTCCCATACCTCGCCGATGAGAACTGCTTCCGGGTCCGTTTCTTTAAGAACCCTATAAAAATTCTTCACAAACTCGTCGGGGAGCTCATCGACCACATCCAGGCGCCAGCCTTTGGCTCCCAGTTTCATCCAGTATTTTAAGACACTGTCCTCGTCATAGATGATAAAGTTCTGATATGAAGGCTCCATTTCATTGACGTTGGGCAGGGTATCGATCCCCCACCAGCATTCATAAAGATCGGGATAGCACGAAAAACGGTACCAGGAGTAGTATGGGGATTCCGGGGATTGGTAGGCCCCCACTTCCGGGTAGTTCCCTTTTTTATTGAAATAGATGCTGTCACTTCCCGTATGACTGAACACCCCGTCGAGAATAATAGCAATGCCCAGTTCTTTGGCTTCTCTGCACAGGGTTTGGAACAACTCATTGTCACCAAACATGGGGTCAATTTTTTTATAGTCGGAGGTATCGTATTTATGATTGCTGGGAGATTCAAAGATGGGATTGAGGTAAATGACACTGACACCAAGTTCTTGGAGATAGGGCAACTTTTTCAGCACCCCGTACAGGTTCCCGCCAAAAAAATCATAGGAGATGATTTTTCCCGTCTCCGGGTCCCTGTTATAGACGGGAATATCTTCCCACCAGTCGGTATAAATGGTGCTGTTGGGTTTGGGATGCATAATCCTGCCACCTTCATAACCATTGTAAAAACGGTCCACAAAAATCTGATACATTACCGCTTCCTTAAACCAGTGGGGCGTCACTAAATCCCGCTTATGAACAGTGATTTGATAGGATGGAGGTTCGCAGAAGTAGACCTCCCCTATACCTCCGAGACAGTGGCGGTTATTGCCATAATAATAGGTATTCCCGCCCTTATCTATGATAAAAAAGTACCAGAGGAGACCGGGAACCCCGGGTGTGGAAAATGAGGCTTCATAGACCTGCCTTTCCCCCTCTTCCTCCACCAGGGCCATAGGAATCCTTTCCTCCATGAGCCCATTTTTCCAGAGACGCAGCACCACTTGATTGACAGGTTCCTGGGAAACGACTTCCAGGCGAAGCCTGACTTCTTCATTACAGGGGACAGCCCCAAAGGGTGTACGATAGAATGAATGATGAGAATCATGGAATATCCTGGTGACCATCCTGGCTTTACCACACTTTCTCGGGTAAACTTGTTCCTTTTAGTGTTTCCAATTATAAATAAAACATGAATAAAATAAAACTGCTTATAATATATTATGTTATTGGGGTTTTGCTTATGTTAATTTTTTGTACAATGGTATTATATAGGAAATCACAGGTTAACAAAAAGCAGACTATGGACACAAGGTGTCTTCAAAACAAAGGAGAGACATTCTGATGAATCGCTACAAGGAGAATTATTTAAGGTGGCTGAATCATGATACTCTGGATAGGGAAATAAAAGAGGAACTGCAGGCCATCAGGGATAAGGACAAAGAGATCCGGGAGAGATTTTACAAGAACCTGGAATTCGGTACAGCCGGTTTAAGGGGCATTATGGGGGCCGGGACTAACAGGATGAATATTTATACGGTCCGGAAGGCTACCCAGGGCCTGGCTAATTATATTAACAGGGTATCCCCGGAAAAAACGGTGGTCATTGCTTACGATACGCGCCACAAATCCAGGGAGTTTGCCCTCCAGGCGGCCCTGGTCCTGGCCACAAATAACATTAAGACCTATCTTTTCAAGAAAGTGATGGCTACTCCCCTCTTATCCTTTGCCATCTGCCACTTAAAGACCACGGCAGGCATCATGATCACCGCCAGCCATAACCCCAGGGAATACAACGGCTATAAGGTTTACTGGCGTCACGGGGGGCAAATCATTGACGACATGGCCGCCGCTATCACCCGGGAAATAATGCAGGTGGAGGATGAGTTGCATATTCCCGTACAGGGAGAGGAAGAAGCCGAGAAGCAGGGCCTTCTGGTCTGGCTGGATGATAAAATTTACAACACGTATATCCAGCGGACGAAACAACTTATCCTGCGGGAAGATGTCATTAAACAAGCCGCGGATGATTTACGCATGGTCTATACACCCTTACACGGGACGGGATATGCCCCTGTATGCCAGCTCTTAGAAACCACAGGATTTAAACAAGTATTTGTGGTACCGGAGCAAGCCGAGCCAGATCCCGATTTTTCCACGGTTAAATACCCCAATCCCGAGGAACAGTCTGCTTTTACCCTGGCTCTTCAAAAGGCCCAGGAAGTCAACGCTGACCTGATCATGGGCACGGACCCCGATGCCGATCGGGTAGGTGTACTTTCGCTAAATGACACCGGCGAATATGAGCCGCTTACCGGAAATCAACTGGGGGCCCTGTTAATCGATTATATCCTGCACATGAGACAGCTCGCTAACAACCTGCCTGCCGACGGGGTCATCATCAAAACCATCGTCACTTCCTCCATGGGCGTGGATATTGCCCGCAGGTTTAATATCGATTATTTGGATGTGCTCACAGGATTTAAATATATTGGAGAAAAAATTGCCCAGTTCAATGAAGACAAGAGCCGCACCTTCCTTTTCGGTTATGAGGAAAGCTACGGATTTCTTGCCGGCGACTATGTGCGGGATAAAGACGCCGTCCAAACCTGCCTCCTGGTGGCCGAAATGGCCGCCTACTATAAGACCCGGGGCCTTACTCTCTTTGAGCGCCTCCGGCAATTGTATGAAGAACTGGGGTATTACCGGGAAGCCCTGGTCAATCTAACTTTGGCAGGCCTGGAAGGCCAGGAAAAAATCAACCGGATTATTGAAACTTTCCGGGATAATCCTCCTGCACAGGTTGGCGGCCTGGAGATCACCATTGTCCGGGATTACCTGCAATGTACGGAAAAAACCAGGGGCCTCTGTGAAATCAAAACCATTACTCTCCCTCGCTGTAATGTCCTGCACTACACCCTGGAGGACGGTTCCTGGTTCTGTATCCGCCCTTCCGGTACGGAGCCCAAACTGAAAATCTACTTCGGTGTCAAGGATAAAACGGCGGAAGAGGCGAAGACCAAATTGGAGAGAATCAAAGAAGAAGTAATGAATATAGTAGGGGCAGTATAGTGAAAAGAGCCACAGCCCTAACCGGGAACTGCGGCTCTCTTTTTTAAATATAATACTTGCTGTATAAAATATTTTTCTCCTCGGTTCTCCGTACACCGTGGTCAGGATTGGCCCGAGCATGTTCCAGAATTTTGAAGACCCCTTCTGTTTCATCTCCTTTTTCCAGAGCAAAAGCTATTTCTTCAGCGGTGTAAGCCTTCCCCCGGTTTTGGCGGAGAAAGGCAAGGACCTGCCTTTGCAAATCCACAATAAATCTGGCTCCTTTCTTACCTGCCTCCACAGCAGGCTGGTGGTAGGGATTAATATTGATGAGGGAAGCATACAGCCCCACCGCCCTTTCGAAGAGGGCAATCAGCACACCCAGGGAAAAAGCGTCTACCTTTTCTACCGTAATTGTGAGATATTCCCGGCCTTTTTGCCTTAAAGCTCCTTTGGTCCCCTGCAAAAAAGCGTTTAAATAATCCCCGCTGGTCACCCCTTCCTCTACCTGGGGCGAAGACCCATTCCTGTCTTTTAACACTTCCAGGAAAGTGATAAAGAAATTATCAGGCCCTTCTAAGAGCTGTTGCAGATAAGAATGCTGGTCCGTAGAACCTTTATTGCCGAAAACAGCCAAACCCTGATAAACAATATTCCCTGCCAGGTCTTTTTCCTTACCCAGGGACTCCATGATCAGCTGCTGGAGGTACCTGGCAAAAAGCTGGAGCCTGTCTTTATAAGGGAGCACCACCATGGTTTTGCCCCCTTCCCCTCCTGTGGCATAAAACCACATTAAGGCCAGAAGGGCTGCCGGATTGTCCTTTACCTCCCTGTTGCGGGTTATGCGGTCACACAGGACAGCGCCCCGTAAAAGCTCATGAATAGCAAAACCCTGCAAAACCGCAGGCAGGAGGCCCACCGGGGAAGTCTCGGAAGTACGCCCCCCGACCCACTCCCATAAAGGAAACCTGGCCAGCCAGCCCTCCTCTTCTGCAGTGCGGTCCAGGAGGCTCCCTGCCTGGCTGACGGACACGGCATGTCTGGCAAAATCCAGTCCCCTCCCTGCAAAGAGATAGCGGGTTTCCAGCATGCCGTTTCTGGTCTCCACAGTACCTCCGCTTTTGGAAATGACCAGAACCAGGGTGCGGCAGAGATGGTCCCCGAGAGCGGAAAAGACCCGGTCAAAGCCGGCAGGATCTGTATTGTCCAGGAAATAAATATTCATAAGATCATGGCCAGTAGTAAGGGCATCGGTTACAAACTGGGGCCCCAGGGCCGAACCGCCTATCCCGATCAGGAGAATTTTGTCAAATTTATCACCCGTCGAAGACAAAATTTCACCCCTGTGGATTTTACGGGCAAAGTCTTCAATATCTCTTATAGCTCTTTCAATTTCTGTGGCTATCTCCGGGGAAGGAGCCAAATGGGGGGCACGAAGCCAGTAGTGACCTACCGTGCGCCCTTCATCGGGATTGGCTATGGCCCCCTTCTCCAGGTCTGCCATACATTTCAGGGCCTGGTCCATCCTGGCCTGCATATCCCTGAAAAAATTTTCCGGAAAACCCATCCCGCTGATATCAACCATAAGGCCCAGCTCAGGATTATAGTACAGGTATTTTTTGTATCTTTCCCACTGCCCATGTGTTTCCATATCATCTCTCCCTGTATCTTTGATACTTTAGCGTTAAAAGGGCCAGGCGTTTTTCCAGCCCCGAGGTTAAGGCCCCCTCCCTGAACCGCCACTGCCAGTTGCCATCGACTGTCCCCGGGGTATTCATCCTGGCTTCGTTATCAAGACAGAGGACATCCTGAAGAGGGACAATGGCCCATTTAGCCCGACTGCAAAAGACTAATTCTATATACTCCCAGCACTTTTCCTCCTCATTATGCCCGGATTCAGGAGAGTCCAGCTGGGACAGAATCTTTTTTCTATACCAGCCCAGTAAGGTGTCATTATCATGGGTCCCCGTGTAATAGACAATTTCTTCTTCCCCGCTCTCCCGTTCCAGCTCTTCCTCTGCCAAAAACTGCAGCACTTTCATTCCGGGGAAACCACATTTCTCTTTTAGCTCTACTACTTCAGGAGTAATCACACCTAAATCTTCAGCAATCACAGGAAGTTCTCCCAGATACCTCCTGATGGTGAAAAAAAACTTTTCCCCCGGTCCTTTTACCCATCTCCCGTTGACAGCTGTGCTTTCCCCCGCTGGTATTTCCCAGTAAGCCTCAAACCCCCTGAAGTGGTCAACACGGACAAAATCAGCCAGTTTTAAAAGATACTCAAACCGCTTCCGCCACCACTGGTAATCATCTTTTTCCATCTCCGCCCAGTCATAGTGGGGATTCCCCCACAACTGACCGGTTTCGCTAAAATAATCGGGAGGAACACCGGCTACCTTCACAGGATTACCCCGGTCATCCAGGGCAAATAAACGGGGATTGGCCCAGGTATCACTGCTGTCGTAAGAAATAAAAATAGGCAGGTCACCGATAATTTTTATACCCTGGGCATTGGCATATCTTTTTAAATCAGTCCACTGCTTAAAAAATTTGAACTGTAAAAAACAATGATAAGCAATCTCCTCATGTAAATTCTTTTGGTAATAAAGAATGGCCTCCTTTTCTCTGAAGGCTATTGCTCTTTTCCAGGAGTTCCAGGCTAATCCGCCAAAATGCCTCCTTAAAGCCATAAACAGGACAAAATCCTCCAGCCAGTACGCATTTTCCTCTCTAAATGCCTCATATGCCGGACTCTTTTCCCCAGTATTAAATTTAGCAAAAGCTTTACGCAATAATCTATCCTTGAATTCGGCAACTAGCGGGAACTGAACCATATCCTCAGGGAAAGGGGGAATACTGCCGATATCCTCCGCTGTCAAAAGCCCTTCCTCCCGCAATATGTCAATACTTAAAAGCAGATGGTTACCGGCAAAGGCAGAGGGGGACTGGTACGGAGACCAGCCATATCCCACGGGATTTAAAGGAAGTACCTGCCATAGACGCTGCTTACTTCTTTTTAAGAAATCAATAAATTTATAGGCTTCAGGACCCATATCTCCGATACCGTATTTGGAGGAAAGAGAGGTAGGGTGTAAGAGAATACCACTGGCCCTGTCTAATTTCATGATCGTATTATACCTCCGTTGATTCCCGCTACATAAGCCGCCCCAATGGCTCCGGCCCCATCTCCCAGTTCTGCTGCTACTATCTCCACTTCCCGGTTTAAAGGCATAGCCCTGGCTTTAACCACTTCACGGACCGGTGTCAAAAGCATTTCTCCCATACCGGCCACCCCGCCACCTATGATAATCCCCTGGGGGTTTAAAATATTAGCAACATTGGCCAACCCTATCCCCAGGTATGCGGCAGCCTCCCTGATAATACCATGGGCCAGGGAATCACCCAGCCTTGCTGCATCATACACAGTCCTCGCCGTAATCATAGATTCATCCCCTTCTGCCAGTTCAAGGATGGGACTGAAGCCATTCTGCTTAACTGCTTCTTTTGCCCTGCGGGCTATAGCCCTCCCTGAGGCATACATTTCTAAACATCCGCGATTACCGCAGGTACAGGGAAGTCCATCTTTTTCCACCGTCATATGGCCAATTTCACCGGCACTCTCAGAATGCCCCCTGAACATTTTCCCCTGTAAAAAAATTCCCGAACCAATACCCGTCCCCAGAGTGATACAGACGATATCATCCCAGCCGCGCCCTGCACCCTGAAGCTTTTCTCCCCAGGCTGCCATCCTCACATCGTTATCGATCAGCACAGGCACTCCCAGTTCTCCCCTCACCCACTGGACAAGGGGAATATTCCTCCACCCGGGTAAATTGGGTAAGAATATGGCCGTTCCTTCCCGGCTGTTGACCAGCCCCGGGACTCCTATGCCAAGGCCAAAGAGATTCCCCAAAGTAAGGTTGTTTTCAGTAAGTAAAGAACAAACCATCTGGATCATACGCTGGGTTACTCCTGGGGGCCCCATTTCAGCCTGGGTAGCTAACTTAAGGCACCCCTTTACTTCACCGGCCTGATTTACCAAAGCTGCTGTTATATTTGTACCCCCCAGGTCTATACCCACGGTATACTTTTCCATTCCTTTACGCTCCTTTGCATCCAACCTTATTCACCAGAACCCAGCGGCTGTATTGTCAGTGACCAGAGTCCAGTGACCGGTGTCCCGTTATTTTTATTCGTGAACAGTAAAACGTTAACCGTGAACCGTGACTAGTGGGTGCTGTTAACAGCATGAGTGTCTAATATCAAATTTCCGGTCACTGGTTGCCGGCACTTAATACCTATCTGCATATATGCTGCCCCTTTATGCATCAATTATGTTTTTTGAGAAAAAAACACACCAGGTGATCCAGCAAAAGACTCAACCAAAAAAAAGGATTAAAGGTTCTCAGAAAGGCCATGACCTGATTATCCTTGTATACTTTAATAATCTGGTCCACAATATCAATAAGTTTACGAGGACCGATATCCGAGTAATAGAGGTCAAAAATATCGTAGAGATCTTCCATTTCAGCACTTACACCGACTGGAGCAGGTTTGGACAAACGGCGAAAAATACTGTTAACCCCCGCCAGGTAAATAATTTCATAGACCTCCTTAAGCATAGCATTGATTTTTTTTCTGATCCGGATAGCTTCATGGGTTTCAATGATGCAGAAATAGCTGTATTCCACAGCAGCAAAATATTCAACCAGTAATTCCTTGAAATTAATCAATAACTTCACTCTGCGGATATTTTCCCAGATGGTTATTTTCCGGTAATATCTCAACATCATTTCCTATCCTTCTTTCACACCAGCATGACCTACTCTCCTTTACATTATTCTAAAACAGCCGTTTTATTTCCTTTGCCCTCCTATCCCATTTTTTACTTTTAGGAAGAAGGGTTGAAAGGAATAATACTCTTTATGATGAAAAAAGAAAACCCGACCCCCTAAGGGGGGCCGGGTTTTTCTCATCGGCCAAAGCCCATGCCCTGGCCCATTCCCATTCCTCTGCCCATGCCGCGGCTTTGCCCTTTACCAAAACCTAAACCGCCGCCAAACTTCTGTCCTAAACGATCTCTATTGGGGTCAGGTGTTCCGGTGCAGGCGGCAATTCTTTCATCGAGGGCTTTCTTGATAGCTTCCCCCTTTTCCTTGGTGATGGTGCCGCTGGCTACCCGCTGATCAATAATCTCCTTTTTGTACTGGAGCATATCGGACTTAAACTGGTCGAAGACCCCATTTTCCTGGGCTATCTGCCCAAAGGTCTTACCCTGGGAACGCTGGGCATAGACATCAGCCTCAGTCTTCCCTGTCAGCCCCGAAATAATCTGAGCCGGATTGGAGTAGGTAGCTGCAAATACCGCTGTTGTGAAGAGCACCATCAGGGAAACAGTTAGGATAATTAGGGACCGTTTTTTCATGAAACATTACCTCCTTAGATAAGTTTTGTGTTGATGGTCTTATCATAACAGAGCAATGTTTATATTTTTTCTGGAGAATATCAAGATATTGTCAAGATATAAAATACGGTCAGCTTCGCACAGTTACCGGCATCCAGGTCCGTAAACTATTATTTCCATCATATCACCCCCACTTCCTGAATTATACCATAGCACCAAAGAGTTTCCCCCCAACTGCAGCCATCACAATAACCAGCGCTACATACACAAGGGTCTTTTTGGTCCCAATAACACTACTAATGACCAGCATGTTGGGTAAACTTACAGCAGAGCTTTGACAATGAGAACCTCCGTCTAAGTTGAGAAATAGAAGAGGGCACCAAACACCCCTGCCAAAAGCACGGGGAAAAGCTTTTGGGCCAAGCTCCAAGTCTCATACATCCAGTCTGCAACCTGCTCCTTGGTAAACCACTTCCGGGATATATAAACGATGCCAGCAATTAGAGGAAGCAAAATAATAATTTTGGCAAACAAAGGCAAAATGGCACAGGAACAAACGGCAAGAATAACTCCCGAAACGGAAGCCACTCCATAAGCGATATATTTTGGGGCCCACGAACCAAAATAATACTTCAACCTACCAGCAAGGGCTTCACCCATTCCAAAGGCAAGGGCATACCGCCCAAGGCCGTTTTTCCTCCGTAACGGCCGTGGTAGTCACTGCCTCCCGTCAGAAGCAAGGATCTTTTTTGGGCATATTTCATAATTATTTGATAATCCTTGGGACCATGGTCCTCATGATACAGTTCCACCCCGTCTAAACCTACTTCCCATAACTCCTCCATGATTTCATAGGAATCCAGCTGTCCGGGGTGGGCCAGAATCGCCTGACCCCCATCCTTTTTGACAGCCTCAACGGCAGCAAAAACATCAACATAGTCGATGTCCCGGGCACAAATCCCTTTATTGCGAAAAAGAGTATAATACAAGTGAGAGTAAATCCTGTCCGTATAACCTTTGTCCATGAGGACAGCCATAATATGTTGTTTATAAATGCAGGTGCTGACCCGGGCTTTTTCCTGGACTTCCTGGAGGGAAATGTCAAAGCCATGGTCCCTCAGGGATTTAATCTGCCATAGGCTGTTTTCCTGTCTCCTGGCTAAAAGGGGCTGACATAGCTTTTTGATATGGGAAGCCTTTAAGTCAAAGTTGTACCCCAAAATATGAACTTTTCTTCCCCTTTGATAATCAAAGGCAGAAATTTCTATACCGGGAATCACCTGGATACCATAGTTCCTTCCTGTAGCCACGGCTTCTTCCAAGCCCTCTACCGTGTCATGATCGGTTATCCCCAGGAAGCGGACCCCATTTTTTCGGGAAAGTTTGATCGTTTCTTCTATAGATAAATTACTGTCTGAGATGCTGGTATGGACGTGCAAGTCTACCTTCATGGCATGATCCTCCAACCCTTTCCGGCATGATTGTTCCCCCTTGGATATTCATAGTCCTATCGCAGACTCCTTCCATAAACTCCAAGTCATGGAAGATCCCCAACATGGAAATGCCTTCCTTTTTTAACTTCAGCAGCAAATCCCTGACCAGTTTCTTTGAGGCATTGTCCAGGGAGGCCGTAGGCTCGTCCAAAAGCAAGAGGGGCGGTTTTTTGACCATAGCCCTGGCCAGATTAAGCCTGAGTTTCTCCCCGCCGGAAAAGGTATAAGGATAAAGGTCCCAAAGTTTCCTGTCCAGTTCAAAGTGCTCCAATATTCTTTCTGCTTCTTGCTTGGCCCTATATTTTTCGTAACCCATATCCAGTACTGCCAGTTCCACAATTTCTCGAGCCGTGGTACGAGGTAAAACATTCAAAAACTGAGACACATATCCTATTTCTTTTTGCCGCAAGCGCACCACTTCCCTTTCCCCAGCCCTAGCCAAGTCAATAAGGCCAAACTCCCGGGAATAAAACCAGATATGCCCTTCTTGGGGCAAATATGTTCGATATATGCACTTTAAAACAGTCGATTTCCCTGCACCGCTTTTGCCGGTAAGACCAAGGAATTCCCCTTCCTGAAGCCCAAAGCTGATTTTTTGACAACCATTAATATGTTTGCCTGCGTGATGTAATAGAAAGGACTTGGACAATCCCTCCACCTGCAATATTTTTTTCATGGCACCATCACCTGTCTTTATCATATTTGTGGACAAAATCTGCCGCCTCCAGTAAAAAATCGCGCCAGCGTTCCTTAAAGACTTCATAAGGCCAGTCCCACCACTGTATTTTTTGCATTTTATGGACTATCTCCGGAGAAAACCTTTCCCGTATCACTTTGGCCGGTACGCCTGCCACAATGGCATAAGGAGCCACATCTCTGGTTACGACGGCGCCGCTGCCCACCACGGACCCATTGCCTATCTTCACTCCCGGCATAATAATAGCGTTATGGCCCAGCCAAACATCATGACCGATTATTACCTTTTGCTCCTCCCGCCAGCGAAAAAAATCCAGGTCATCGGTATCTGCAAAACCATAAATCCTGCGGCGGTAGGTAAAATGATGGAGGGTAGGCCGTTCCAGAGGATGCTGGACGGGACCTATCCTGACTCCGGCGGCAATATTGACAAATTTGCCAATGGAAGCATTTTGGATCTGGTTGAAGCCGGAAGTATAAGAAAAATCCCCAAACTCCACATTCTCCCATACATTGTGGGGACCTACTTCTGTCCACTGGCCGATGCTTACATTTTGCAAGACACAATTTTCATAAATGGTGGGTTCTGGGGTTAACATTCTTTTGCCTATCATAATTTTTTACCTCCTGAGATAATAAAGCCGGGAAACCAGGTTGCCGTCTACAAAAACTGCTGTGATAAAGGGGAAATCATCCTTATCATCTTTTTCAATAATGATCAGGTCTGCCCTCTTCCCTGGGGCTAGGGAACCGTATGTGTCAGCTATACCCAAGGCCCTGGCCGGGTTAAGGGACACCAGCTTAAACATCTCCCACAGTTTTTGGCCATATTTTTTCTCCAACAAAAATACAGCATGGAGGAGAGAAGCAGGGTAATAATCACTGCAAAGAATATCGATGCAACCCTCTTTAATGGCTTGGGCCGCATTTAAATTTCCGGAATGGGATCCTCCCAAAAGCACATTGGGGGCCCCCGCCACCGTAAACATTTCCCTTGCTTTGGCTGCCCTCGCTACTTCTATGGCAATGGGGAATTCAGAAATCACCGTCCCCCAGCTTTTTACCAGCTCCACTTTTTCCACACTGTCATCATCATGAGAAGCAAGGGGGATATCACTTTCCCTCGCCATTTTGCAAAGGATGAGGATAGTCTGCAAGTCCAGTTTTTCTTTCTGTTGGGCTTCCCGGATATGTTTTTCCAGCTGGTCTTCGGTCATTTCCTGATAGCCTTTGATGGTTTCCTTATATATTTCCAGGTTCCGGTACTGTCCCTGCCCCGGCGTATGATCCATGAAAGACAGGAGATGAATTTTCTTTTGTTTGATAAATTCCATCAGATAAGGTACATCATCCACATTGTCTATTTCGTAACGGGCGTGAAACCGATGGTGGATTAAACTGCTTCCGCTATTGATTTCTTCAATATGATCCGCCAATTTTTTAACGTTTTCGGAAGTCCTTATTTTTTTGGGGGAGAAAAAAGAATCCTTATATAAAGAGAGGGAGTGGTACATGGTGGTTATCCCTTGATTTACCAGCTGTTTTTCCACTTCTTTAATAGCCATCTTAAAATCCAGGATGCTGGTAGGCCGGGGTGAAGCCATATACTCGATGTAATCAGAATGAATATCTATAAAACCGGGGGCAATATATCCCCCCTGGGCATCGATAACAGGAACACTCCCGTTATCCATCTCTCCCTGGGGCCCTATCCTGCTGATACAGCCATTTTCAATCAATAGCTCATAATTTTCTGCCACCCGGTCTTCTAAAACCAATTTGCCGTTTGTCAGCAAATACACTTTTTGTTCCTCCTTCAGCCAAAATATCTATAACAAGGACTGTACCAGCTGCTGGGTATAAGGGTGCTGCGGATCCTCCAAAATCTGATCCGTCAAACCCTCTTCTACAATCTTTCCCTTAAGCATAACAATGGTCCGATCGGCAAGCATGCGGATAACACTTAAATCATGGGAAACCACCAACATACTGATTTTCAGCTCCCGCTGCAACCTCTTGATTAGATCCAAGACATTGGCCTGCACAGATAAGTCCAGTCCTGTAGTAACCTCATCCAATAATAATAAGGGAGGATTATTGGATAAGGCTTTGGCAATCTGGACCCTTTGCTGCATGCCCCCAGAAAAATGGCGGGGTGCTTCACCGCTACGATAAAGAGGTATGTTAACTTTCTCTAACAATTCTGTAGCCCTAATCCTTATGGACCCAACGGTTCTTTCCCCGGCAGCAATTAGTTTTTCAGCTATATTAGCTACAGAAGAAAAATCCATCCGCAGCCCCAAGTAAGGATTCTGATATACCATTCCCAGGAAATGATTACGGATATATCTTTTTTGTTGGGACGACTCTAAAAAAATATTGCTTCGTCCTTCTTTGTAACTTTGAAGATAGCAAGCCCCTCCCGATACCTCCTCATCGAAATAAAGACATCTAAGCAGAGTGGACTTCCCCGAACCCGATTCGCCCACTATTCCCAAGATTTCTCCCGGGTATAAAGCCAGGGACACATCCCTGCAGGCATAGACTGTCCTGCATTCCGGGCAAAAATTATCTTGCAGGTTTCCTTGGCCGCCATCCCCGCAAAGGGCACAGCCGGGCCCATATTGTTTCCGGAGCTTTTGAATTCTTAAAACAGGCTTTTCTTCGGTCCACATTTTTCTCACCCCAGACCCTCTCAAGTTTAAAGTTCTTTGTTCAACCTTTGCAGGCAATAGCTGGTATCGTTGCACTGGTAAGATACAAACTGAGTTTCTTCATCAATTATTTCATCTAAGAAAACACCGGTAGCGCCACATAAACGACAGCTCTTCCCCTCCTGGTCTTCCACCGTAAAGGGATGATCAAGAAAAGCCAGGGATTCTACTTTGGTATAGGGGGGCACAGCATAAATCCTTTTTTCCCGGCCGGCACCAAGCAAAATCAATGCCCTGTTCATGTTCAGTTTGGGATTGTCAAAGCGAGGAATGGGACTGGGAGCCATAACATAGCGCCCGTATACAAGGACGGGGTGATCGGCCCCCGTGGCCATGTGGCCGTGCTTCATAATCTGTTCAAAAAGCATCAACCAGACACCGCTGTATTCCTTATCGGCATGAAGACGCCGGGTCACATACTCGCTGGGTTCTATTTCCCTTAAGGGTTCAGGAATGGGGACTTGCAAAACAAGGATCTGGTCTTCCCTAAGCTCAACTTCTGGTATCCTGTGTCTGCTCTGGATCAAGGTGGCCACGCTGGTTTTATCCGTTACAGCAATACCAGTGGTTCTCTGGATCAAATTTTTGATACTTACGGCATTGACCGACTCATCGGAACCCTGATCAATGACTTTAATGATATCTTCTTTTCCCACCAGAGATAGAGTTACTTGCAAACCGCCGGTCCCCCAGCCCCTGGCTACAGGCATCTCCCTGGAAGCAAAAGGCACCTGGTAACCCGGTAAGGCCACGGCTTTCAGAAGGGCCCTCCGTATTTCCCTTTTGGAATTCTCGTCCAAAAAAGCGAAATGATAGCCGGTCATTCCCCTTTTTCCCCCTTTCTGGTCTTGCGCACCCTGTCCAATTTAGACTGGAAAGTAACGTAATGGGGAAGTTTCAAGTGGGAAACAAAACCCGTAGCCTCTACACTGTCAATATGCATCAAGACAAATTCCTCGTCAGAAACAGGGGTGCCGGCAGGGCCTTTTTCTAAACAGTAATCCAGGACACTCATGGCAATGGCCTTGGTTTCATTTTGACCAAAACACAGACCGTAGCCGAGAAAAAACTCCAGGTCTTGAGCACCGTATTCTTTCTCTCTTATGTGGGGAAACAGGGTTTCTACCTCGGTAACTTGAATCTCCCCTATATAAAGGGCTTCCTCTTCAGATTTGCTGTCGTCCAAAGGATAATCGATGAACACAGGTACACAGCCTACACGCAGTTCCCCTACCGTGGGATGGAGAATTCCGTAACCGCGAATAGCCGCATAACCTAAAGCCGTAACGGCCCCTGTTTCACCCCTGGTCAGGGTTTGTAATCTTTCACTCCTGTCCGCTGGAAATTCCAAGCTCTTTCGGGTTACATCCAAAGGTTCGGTATCGTCCTCTTTTATCTTCGCCATAAGCCCTTCTTTTCTTAAATAATCCACTACCTTGGGGAGGGAGGACAAAGGGCTTTCTCCTTGGTAAGGACAATTATTTTCAAATTCCTCTAACCATTTTTCGATATCGGCCGGTTTTTCTTCATAAAGACTAAAGTCCAGGAGACGGTGGGTATAGTCATAAGTGGCCCCCAGGATTTGCCCCCCGGGGATATCTTTAAAGGCAGCGGAAATTCTCCTTTCAAAACGCATGAATTTCGTAAGGACAACCCTGGAGTAATATTTGCGCGGCAAAGTTGAACGATATGCCCGCAGCAGAAAGGTTGCCTCTTCCGGGTTCCCTTCCCCCTGTTTAATGGCCAAGGCAGCCAAGTCCCTGGAATAGAGGCTGCCCTCCGACATAATCCGGTTAATAAGCCCCCGCAGGGTATTTTTAATGGTCTCTACTTCAATGACTTTGCGCCCTTTAAGACGCTCATAACGCAGTCTTTGAATGGAAGCTTCAATGGCTGCTAGCCCGCCTTTGACTGCTACGTATCCCAATTTTTTTCACCTCATTTTACTGATGCTTGTAGTTCGGGGAATTGCCGCCAGGTTATAAGCACGGTCCAAAAAATACATTTCTATACCTAAAGGATATTCCTTGTTTATCTCTGCTCTCTTCTCAACCCAACCATCCTCCGCCGCAATGGAAAGATAATTTTCACCTTTAATACCCGGTCCCTGCAGGCCCCACTCCCCTTCTCCAGCGAGCGAGACAACTTCCACTACCAGGGTTGCCGACAAATGGGGGTTCAAAAGGTCACCGCGTTTGCACTTTTCCATGATGGTAAGCAATTGGTTATCTGCTACAGCATCTTCCAGTACAAAAACAAAAGCAGCTTCTTCCAGGGGTGCCGTGGGAGCATAGGTGAGCTGTCGCATATATCTGGCAATTTGCGGGCCTTCCCTGCCGGCCACATAAAATGTAACCTCATTATCCAGCAACATTAACATCAAAAGCAGGGCGGCTTTATTGGCCTCGAGGGGCAGATCAAGTTTTTGGCTTTCCTCCCTGAGACTGTTGATCTTCCCTGGCCTAGCCGTGCTGTCAAGGACTTTGCGAAAAGCTTTTTGGATATCATGAACATAATCAAACCCCATTTCTCTTACTCCTTATCCCTGTTATTGATCCATGGTGGTAAAATCAACCTTAGTTTTCAACACGCCTGCCATTTCTCTTGCTTCTCTGGCAAGAATCTCCTTTTCTTCAGCCCATAGAAGGGGAGCCCAGGCTTTTACCTCTTCCAGATTGGCGTTGTAGGCACCATCGATGACGGCCAAATGGTATGCCAGCTGGGTTTGGAAATCCTGCACAATACCCACTCCCAAGATGCCGTTGATCTGAACTTTGCACTCAGTAACCAAGATTTCGCCCAGATAAAACAGGCTTTGGCGGGCGCTTTCCCTTACCTTTACCATGACTAAGCCGGTATGGGGCTTTTCGATAACCTTCACCTCATACTTGCGGATAATGTCCTCTGCCATTTCCTGGGCTAGTTGGGGACGCCCCTTGATCAAAATCATGGTTCTCCTTCTTCTGTCCATAAAGCACTACAGCCTCCTTTACGGTTCACCCCGAGTATAACTTGTCGCCAGGCTAATGTAGTGAACTAGGAGTAAATTTTTTGTTAAAAACATGGCTAGACAAGTAAAAAATAGAAAAACAGCAAAGGGGCTTGGGACCTTTGCTGTTTCATTAGAGCTTATATTTAAAGATATCTCCTCGGTATTTAACTTCATAATATTCAATGGGAAGCCCTGTCCTGCCGTCACCATTGATTCCTTTAAGAAAAATAAGGGGAATAAGTTTGGGGCACTTAAACAACTTCACATCTTCAGGGGTGGGCAGAGCTATCTCCAGGACAGAACCCTGATGGACCAAAGTCTCCAATTCATATTTTTTCAGGGTTGCAAATAAGGAACGGATTTCTCCCCACTGTTCCAAATGGGGAATTCTCTGCTTGGGGAGATAAGAAGTATGTACAGCAGCCACCACATTCTCCACAATCCTTGCCCTTTTCAATTCGTATACTTCTTCTTCCTCTCCCAACTGCAGAGTCCGGGCTAAGAAAGGACCGGCTTGACGCACTTTTAAAGAAACCTGCCGGGTTTGCACATCAAAGCCCTGGGCCTCCACTTTGGAACTGAATCCTTGGTCGGAATTAAGGGGAAATTCGATGGAGATCTTCTTTATTACCACAAAATGGCCTATCCCCTGTTTGGCATATATATAGCCTAGTCCCTGGAGCCGTTCATAAGCCTGGCGTACCAAAAACCTTGACACCCTTAATTCGTCTGCCAAAGCATACTCCGAGGGCAGTTTAGGGCTTTCCTGATATTTTCCTTTTTCAATTTCGCTGATAATTCTGTCCATAATGTCATTAATGATTTGTTCCCTGCTTTTCCCTTCCATACGCTTACCTTGACTTCAATCATATTTAATTTCTGACCTGTAATCTGGCCTTAGCTTTCATGGTAAACATCTCCAGGACCAAGGCTACAGCCAAAATAAGATAAGTGATAAAACCCACTTCCCTCAGATCAAAATAGTGACCGCTGGCCATAAACAGTTCAAAGCCTATTCCCCCCGCCCCGGCAGCGGCACCCATGGCCACAGCATTCATAAAATTGATCTCAAAACGCAAAAAGGTCCAGGAGAGAAGATAAGTGACAGAGGAGGGAATGACTGCCTGCCAGATTACCTGCCACCAGCTGGCTCCCGTGCTTTGCAAGGCTTCTATAACACCTTTGTCCAGTTCTTCAAAAGATTCGGCATAGGCTTTAATCAAATAACCCAAAGAATGGAAACTCATGCCGATGACCGCTGCCACACTGCCCAAGCCTGCACCCACAGCAAAAATCAATACCCAAAAGATTGTAGGCACTGCCCTGATAAAAGCTACGAAACCCTTCACGCTCCAGGCAAGCCAGGGATGGGAAAGATTTTGAGCGGCCAAAAGCCCTAAAAACAGGGCTAGAACTGCTCCCAGGAGAGTGGTTAAAAAAGCCAAGGCCAGGGTTATTCCCACCTGGTACAAGGATTCAGCCAGAGTAAAATGCCGGGCCTCCGCCTGCAAAAACATAACCTGGAAATTCCCCAGGGTGCTAAGTAGGGCTTGGGAGAACTGAATATTCTTATAATCAAAGGTAAAAAAAGCATATATAGAAAGAAAAATCAGCAAAACAACAGTGGTTCTTAAGATTATTTCCCCTTTGTTCAGGGGTTTGGGCGGAAAAGAAGTTTTAGCTTCTGCCTGTCCAGTGCACCTTACCCAAAAGTTTTTTAGAGCTTCCCCCCGCTCTATCATAGAATTTCCCTCCTTACATAGTTGGAAAGATATTCAATAAGAAATACCGTGAAAACGATGACGATGACCACCAGGCTGGCGGCATGATAATTCATGCTCCTGAAATAGAGATTAAAGGAAAAGCCGATTCCTGTGCCTGTCAGAATCCCCAGGAGGGTAGCGTCACGAATATTGGTTTCGATCATATACAAAACCCAGCTCAACATCTGAGGAAGGCTGGCAGGAAAAACTGCCTGAAAAACAATTTGCCCGTAGCTGGCCCCGCTGGCTCTTAAAGCCTCCACAGCACTGGCACTTACTTCGTCAAAGGTTTCCATGAAGGCTCTGACTAAAAAACCAAAAGTAGCAAAAAACAAGGCTAAAAAACCTGTAAGGGAGCTTTGCCCAAAAGTGAAGAGCAAAACCATAGCCCAGGCAACTAAGGGAATGTTCCGGAGAACAGAAGCAAAAGCCCGGCTTATTTTGCTGAGAAAGTTGTTTATTTGGGTGGTAGTGGAACCCAGTAAAGCAAAAAGGGAAGCCAGGATGGCTGCCGTCGTCGTTGCTGCCACGGACATAAGAAAGGTTTCCCTGAGCTTGATCATAATGGCGGTCATCTTACTTAAAGCTTGGGCATCGGGATAAAAGTTGGCAAAGGCCCATTTGAGAGCCTTGTAGAACCCCATAAAGCCTTTGCCTGCGTCATATTCTGTAATAACCACACTAACGGCCGTAATCACCATGATGACCAGGAAAAACATCAATCTTTTTCTTTTTTGGACCTTGAAAAACTTATCCAACATAGAGACCACTGCTTCCTCCCACATCCATGATCAACTCTCCCGCTTCTGAACCATAAATATAATAAATTTTTTCCGCAGTCAGCTCACCGGGAGGCCCATCATAAACTATCCTTCCTTCCTTGATGCCGATAATCCGGTCGGAGTAGGCCAAGGCCACATCCACCTGATGCAGGTTTACCAAGCAGGTAATACCCCTTTCCTGACTGATTTTTTTCAGGTGATCCATGATTATCTTTGCCGCACTGGGATCCAGGGAAGCAATGGGTTCATCGCACAAAAGCATTTTCGGATTCTGTAAAAGAGCCCTGGCAATGCCTACCCGCTGTTTCTGTCCTCCACTAAGCTGGTCACATCTTTGATAGAGCTGTTCCTCCAAGCCTAAGGCCTGGAGAATTTCTAAGGCCTGTCTTTTTTCCTGTTCCGTAAAGAGACCCAAGGCCCCAGCCAAAGTAGATTTATAGCCCAAACGGCCATGGAGAACATTTTCAATAACAGTGAGGCGGTTCACAAGATTGTAATGCTGGAAGATCATCCCTATCTGGGAACGCAACCTTCTCAGTTCCCGACCGGAAAGTTCATAGACGCTTGCCCCGCTAAAAATTACTTCGCCGCTGGAAGCCTCCACCATCCTGTTGATGCAGCGCAGCAGGGTGGACTTGCCTGCGCCCGAAGGGCCGATAACTGCTACAAACTCCCCTTTCTTCACGACAAAACTGATATCGTCCAAAGCCTTCTTAGGACCACCATAAGATTTGGTCACATTTTTTACTTCCAACAACATCTTTTTCAGCCCTATTTGGATAATTCCCTGATGGGGTTAAACCACTCGTCCTTTACTTCTACGAATCGTTCCCCGGCTACAAACAATCCTTTAAAACTGGAACCTTTGGGGACAAAGATTTCCTGATTTTTGGCCACTTCATCACTGGTCAGAAGGGCCAGAAGAGCCTTGATGTCTTTTTCACTTACTTTTTCCGTATTGGCGGCAAAGGGCGCATTTAACACAGGCGTGGAAGAAATTACCACGAATTCTGCCCCTGGCACTTTATCAAAGGGTTCAGCAGCATCTTTTTTCACACGGTATACAGCCCCTGGTTTATTAGCCGTCCCTTCAGCCAATTCCACATAGTTGGCCACACAGGTATCACAGAAGGCAGCCACATCTGCTTTGCCCGTAAGAAGATTTACAGCCGATCCCTGGTGGGAACCGCCGAAAAGGACTTCACTGAAGAACTTGTCCTTACCGCCTTCAGTTAAATGCTCTTGTTTGAGATTTTTCCAATTTTCCTTCTTGCTGAAATATGAAACAATGCCTGCAGCCGGCACTTTAAAACCGGAAGTGGAACTGCTGGAAACAAAGGAAAAACGCTTGCCTTGAATATTATCAATGGAAAATGCTTCCCCGTTTTTATATTGGGTCTCTTCTCCCCGCTTAACACAGAGCCAGCTGTAATACTGAGCGTCAGCCAAAGTCCCAGATTTGCCGCTGTTTACCACCAAGGGAAGAACTTTGGGATTTTTCTTGTGGGCCTCTATGTATCCTTGGGCCCCAAGAAAAGCTATGTGGGCATTCCCTGTGGCCAGAGCCTCAATGGCAATCACATAATCAGTAGTCAGCTTATGCTCGACCTTTTTCCCCGTGGCCTTTTCCACCACTTTGCCAATGGCCTCCCGGGCCCCTTTCAAATCTTCCCCCGACTCATTGGGATACCAAACCATAATAATGCTTTTGCTGTCGGCCCCACCCTTGGCTGCACACCCTGCCAGGATAACTGCCATCATCATCATAAGCAAAATACCCGCGAGAAATTTTTTCATTTTTCCTAACCCCTTTCCTTTTCCTTGTTTCGTAATCAGCTTAACACGCAACAATTTTGCACAAGTTACGTCCCATTTAACAACGTGTAAAATGAAGCATAAATTATTTTTAAAATAAGTATAAATCCCTAATCTTTTAAGATTGTTATCTTTAAGATTGTTATCCACTACAAGGAAAAATGGCAGGAAGAAATGAAAAAAAAAACCGACCCCCTAAGGGGGGCCGGGTTTTTCTCATCGGCCAAAGCCCATGCCCTGGCCCATTCCCATTCCTCTGCCCATGCCGCGGCTTTGCCCTTTACCAAAACCTAAACCGCCGCCAAACTTCTGTCCTAAACGATCTCTATTGGGGTCAGGTGTTCCGGTGCAGGCGGCAATTCTTTCATCGAGGGCTTTCTTGATAGCTTCCCCCTTTTCCTTGGTGATGGTGCCGCTGGCTACCCGCTGATCAATAATCTCCTTTTTGTACTGGAGCATATCGGACTTAAACTGGTCGAAGACCCCATTTTCCTGGGCTATCTGCCCAAAGGTCTTACCCTGGGAACGCTGGGCATAGACATCAGCCTCAGTCTTCCCTGTCAGCCCCGAAATAATCTGAGCCGGATTGGAGTAGGTAGCTGCAAATACCGCTGTTGTGAAGAGCACCATCAGGGAAACAGTTAGGATAATTAGGGACCGTTTTTTCATGAAACATTACCTCCTTAGATAAGTTTTGTGTTGATGGTCTTATCATAACAGAGCAATGTTTATATTTTTTCTGGAGAATATCAAGATATTGTCAAGAATCCACTTTCCTCGTTGAATTTGTGTCCCCTTTGCTTTTCAATAAGTTCTGCATCACGAAGCCGCTCAATATGATGACAGGCAGGGTCAGGGCCAACCGTGTCAGGGAAAAAGTCCATCCCAGGTACTTCACTTCCATCATAATCATGGGGATTTTGATCGCGGCCCAGGTACCCAGAAAAATAACCACGTTGGCCAAACTGCCTCCTTTCCGGAGCATAGCCTCTGCTACGGGAAAAGCGGCATACAAAGGACCTGCCGCGGCGGAACCAACAAAGATGGAAATCAAAATCCCTTTGATTCCGGACTGGTCTCCCACATTATCCTCTACAATCTTTTTGGGAACCCAGACATCTAGAAGGCCTATCAAAATGAAGATGGGTGGAAGAATGGTGAGCATATCCAGTAAGTATTGGCCCGATACTCTCAAGGTTTGATAACCTAATGATATATCTTTCAGCGTCAGCAAAAAAGTAATAACCAGAACGGCTATGAATAACCTGTATCTTTTTAAGGTGGTCATGGTAAGATCACCCCCATGACAACACCAACGATTAAAGCAGCTGCCAGCCCGATTATATTCCTCATCAGGGCGAAGTTTCTACCAAAAAACTTTATCTCCATAGGTAAAGTCATAATTCCCACCATCATCAGAGTAGTTATAAATATGACCACGAGAGGCAGGGCAGCCCCTTGTTCTAAAAGGGCGGCAGCCAAAGGAAAGGCTATCAGCCCCGGGATAAGCATAATTGAACCGATGCCGGCTACGGTAAGAGTATTGATTAAATTGATTTGACCAAAGAATTTCACAATAGATGAGGGGGGTAGGAGAGTTAGGGAAAGACTTATTAACCCTATTACTCCCAGCATGACGGGAAGGATGTTGAGAAAAGATTTTAAGGCAATTGTTAAAGCCTTTTTGGTTTTTTCTTTACTTTTAAGAAATGAAAGCAATAACAACAGGCCTGTGATGGAAAACAGGATTATACTAAAAGTCACTGTGCCCCCTCCTCGCCTGCCAATTCTTCATACATCAGAAGGAATTTGTCTAAGATGTTCCGGGTTCTTCTTATGGTCTTTACCCAGGTAAAGAGAAATTCCCTGCCACCTGGCGTAATCCTGTACAGCCGTTTGGCTGCTCCGCCGCCTTCCGTATCCCAGGCTGACGAAACTAATTCATCACTTTCCAAACGCCTTAAGGTCCGGTATACGGCCCCTGGGTCATTGTCAAGCCCAAAGACGGCCAGGTCTTCCATGAGGTCGTAGCCGTGGGTGGGCTCTTTTTTTAAAAGTAAAAGGAGCAAGCAAGGTACCATAAACTTTTCAATTCTCCCCCCCCGACAACCACAAGAGTCATGATTACAGTTTTTATCATGTTCCCGACACATAAATACATCACGTCCTTATATGTAATTTACATATATATAATTTACTCCTCTTACTGGGTAATTGTCAATTATCTCTTATTAAAGGAAAGGGGACACACCTGCTGAAGCAACAAGGTCAGGGGACACACCTGCTGAAGTACGGGTAATCCTCTAGGGACAGGAATGTCCCCCAATTAAAAAAAGCGCGACCAAGGTCGCGCGCTCTTTGGTTCCTATAACTCATATTTAATACCATGCACACCTAAGTATTCTTTTGGGCGCATCTCACCGCCACAAACCTCACAACTAAACCTTGGTGGAACTGAAATATCTCCGTCATCCATCATATCGCAGTAATCCACCACTTCCTTCGGAATGTCTTCTTCTATGTTACACTGCAAACAAACAAATTTGATGGTTGCCTTGCCGCCTACTTTAGGCGGCTTTTTCTTTGCGTGTTTCTTTCTTTTTCTGCTTACTGGGCTCATCTATTCCTGCCAACTCCTTTAGTCTTTTTTTAGCAAAGTCATCTACGGCATCAACAACTTTCAATATCCCTGATTTTAGACACACTTTCCCCTTGTATTCCATTATCTCTTTACATCTCATACATTCTAACGGGTCTTTTCCTGTGAATTCTTCTATTTTATTTCTCCAGCCTATCCGTTGCTTTCCTCTTTGGCCGTTTTTCCTTCTTTTCTGCCTTCCCAGGTATGCTTCCATTAATTTGTCAGCCAATCTTTTACTCCTTCTGGAGTAAATTCCATAATACCGGATTGTTTTAAATTGCTCATCCGGTATATGCCTTATTATCCGTGATATGAATTCTTCTACGGTGATGGTTTCTTGTTTTTCTTTTTGCTCTGTTTTATCAAAGTATTTAAAGGTTACATTTTCCCCGTCATAGTCTACAATTCTGCTTAACGCCATGGCAGGTCTTCTCATGTACCGCCCTATATATCCTACTTGGGCTTCTACTGACCCTTGTCCTTTTTTATTGGGCGGACCATAGATTACAAATCCTTCAGGGTTATCATCCCATATCTTTTGAAACAACTTCTTATATCGTTTAACTTCTTGTTCCGGCAGTTTTTTCTTCAACATCTCCATTACTGCCGCCTGCCACCTTTTCCTCAGCATTACATATGGGATAAAGTCTTTAACAACCCATTTCCCCGCTCCGTCAAAACCACCTTCAGTTACTAGGATATGTACATGGGGATTGAAGTTCATTCTTGCTCCAAAGGTATGTATTCCTACCATGGCGCCGGATTTGACTTTTCCTCTTTTCTTCAGCCATTCTAATAGTATTTTTACTGCCAGGTCCATTAGATCTTTCAAGAGTTCTCTATGACGGGTAAATATTTCCCACAAACGTTCGTCCACTGTAAACATGATGTGGCGATGAGGAACCGGATACATTCTTTTACTGGTTTCTCGACTCCATTCTTGGGTGTATCCGGTTGCGCACGATGTACAAAAACGTCCCTTACACGTGTGAGGAACTATTTTCATTTCTCCACATACCGGACATGCGAACAGAGTAAATCCTGCTTCTTTTTGTCCACATCGATTAAATTTATTGATTTCCTTTATCACAACAGGACGTATTCTGTCTTCGTATTTATTAACAAACTTTTCCCAATGCTTGTTCTCATCAAAAAATATCTCTCTTAAGATATTATCCTGGCCCATATGTTCTCACCTTTCTAACAACTACTTCCTGCTTTCGTTAAAAAATGAAAAAACCCTTGCTTAGCAAGGGCTGAGAACCACAAAAATTTTTATACTTTCCTATACGTTAAAAAGAGCGGACATATTTGTCCGCTCTTTACCGCTTACTTTTTCCTCGTTTCTGCCACCCAGGCCTTAAATTCTTCCATGGTAAAACCGTAGCCATCCTTAAGTTCCTTTAAAGGCGTATTGGGCGAAATCATCTTGGATAGTTTCCATTTGGTGAAAATGACATCAAGGGGAATTTTATAGGTGTCGGATATTTGCTGTAAAGTAGTTGATCCTTTAATTTCCAGAGTTAATTCAGAGGTAGCGACTTCTTCCACCTGTTTTAATTCAGGTACGGCAGTTTTTGCTGCTACCCAGGCTTTAAACTGGCCGGTAGAAAATCCTGCCACGGCTTTAGCATCGGAAACAGTGGCACGGGGAGACACGCTGGAAGGAATCTTCCAATAGGCATAGATTTCTTCCAAAGGTATTTGATACTTCTTGGAAACCTCAATGAGTAAGGTATCACCGGAGACCCCTTCTTCAACTGACATGGACCAGAAACCCAGTACATTGGCCACGACGATGGTTCCCAGGAAAGATACAAGCATTATCATTATGACCGTTTTCTTATTAAGCATTATGGTTCACCTCTTTTTCACTTTTCTTGGATGGCACATAACCCAGTTTGAAATCCAGGGCTCCTTTTTTCGGACACGCATCCATACAGTCCAGGCAGTGATTACAGCTGTCGTTCAAAAGTACTGTGCTTTTGGATACCTGAACCTGAACGGGGCACTTTCTGTCACAGAGGCCGCAGCCAATACATTTGTTTTCATTGCGGTAAGGTTTGACCAAACTGGCGATGCTTAGAATATTGACAAAGGCCCCCAGAGGACATAAAAACCGGCACCATACCCGGGGGATAAAAAGGGAGAGAACTAAGACCAAAGCAAAGACGATAAAGGCCCCGCTTAAGGTGGGATTGGCCAGGTGGAACAGGGCATAGAAGGGGTCAAGCTCGCGGAAAACCAGGGTAGCTGTTGTGTAAGTGCCAAATAAAATCAAAAACAAAATTACATATTTTAATTTAGCCAGGATTTTTTCCACTTTTTCCGGGACAGCAATGGTGAGTTTTAACTTTTTCCCAAGGTTACTCATCCACTCCTGTAAAGTACCTAAGGGGCAGATCCAGCTGCAAAATTGTCTCCCCACGAGGAGAGTAGAAATAATGATGGCAACCAGCAAAACCACGTTAGAGGGATTGATATGATTCAACAGGTTTGTCCCCATGATCACCTGGGGTAAGGATTCTAAGCCGCCCAGGGGACAAAGACTTTCGGCTTTACTGCTTTTGTCGAAAAGATATGGGCTAAACACAAATAGCGCAACAATGACAAGAAAGATGGTTTGCACTATCATACGGGGAGACAGTATGTTTTGTTTCTTCATAACTAAAACCTCCAGACAAATCTTTTTATCTTAATATTAATATTTGACGTTTTATTAGTTGTGGGGAAATTATTAAGAAGATATGAAGAAAAGAATATCAGATATTTTAAACATATGACAATAACCATAATTTTGCAAGAAATTTTTAAGTAGGAAAGGGGACACACCGGCTGAAGGATGGGTCATTCACTGGGACAGGAATGTCCCCAATAACAAGAAGGCCGGAACTAAAAAAGTTCCGGTCTTCTTAAGCTGTTTTAAAATAATTGCCAAATGAGCAAAGGGTATACCCCTCTGCTCATTTGTTCTCGTCATTACTTTCTTTTTCTTGTTTCAGTAATGCCTCGATCCTGTTTAACTCTTCTTTTAAGTAAGTGGCCCGTTCTTTCAGGAAGGACTGATCCAGGTCAGGCTGCAAAGCCCCTCTAAGTCCCCAGCACCTAAGGCCCCGGCCCAAGGCACCGCTAAATCTTCTACCTAAACGCCTGCCCAGTCCTCTCCCTAAACCCAGGCCCAAGCCAAAACCCAGCCCGGCCCAGGCCGCCTCCTTTTCAGGTGTGACTTCTGTGATACAGTATCCTCTCCCCCAACCTGTCATTGGTCCCCGGTTAGAGGGTCCCCTTCCATTGAAACCTGGCATTTTAATTCCCCCTTAAATTTTTGTATAATTTATGGACATATGTCCAATATTACGATATATCATTTTTGAGCATATGTCAATTATTTTTATTGTTAACTTATCCACGTTACGTATTTGACCTAGTACCAGGTCAATTACTTGTCCAACTTCACACTTATCTAATTGTAGTGCTGCCTTCACTTCAAGTAATGTATATTTATGGCTAATTTAAACATCATGGTAAAGACAAACTATAGATCCTCTATACAAATTAAGTTATAAATGATATATTTATGTTAAATGAATACCAATGGCGATGGGGCTCGCCGAAAATGCTAACATCAGCTGATGGCTCCTACCTCCTTAGGTAGGAGCCTTTATTTTTCTAAGGGAGGTCGAAAGAATTGCACTATGCCACTTATGCTTTTATCGCCCTGGGTGGCGCCTTGGGTGCATTGGGGAGGTATTTTCTTTCCACCTGGATTTACGAAAGAGGAGAATACATCTTCCCCTGGGGGACTTTTGTGGTCAATATGCTGGGCTGTTTTCTGCTGGGACTTGTCTATGTACTGGGGGTTGAAAAGCTGGTGATCAATCCCAATACACGGGCCTTTTTAGCCGTGGGTTTTTTAGGAGCCTTTACAACTTTCTCCACATTTAGCCTGGAGACACTTAATATAATTAAGAATGGCCAGATCAAAATAGCTCTTCTCAATGGAGCGGGCAGCCTCTTAATCGGCTTGGTTGCGGTTTGGTTGGGAACCGTAGCTGCCCAATTAATCACAAAGTAAGGAGGGAATAGCATGGTTAAAATATCAGGCCAGGCCAGGAGATTAAGAATATACATCGGTGAAGCCAGTAAATTCAAAGGAAATTTACTCTACCATGCCATTGTCATGAAAGCCAAGGAACTGGGCTTAGCCGGGGCTACTGTCTTAAGAGGAATTGAAGGTTTTGGTCCTAACACCCGCATTAAGACAGCTCGTCTACTGGATCTTTCCAATGACTTACCCATCATCGTGGAGATTGTAGACAGTGTGGAATATATCGAAAAACTCATGCCCTTTCTGGATGAAGCTGTAAACGAAGGCTTGATTACCATCGAAGATGTGGAAATTATTAAATACACACCTAAACAAAGCTAATAAAGCTTCAGTAATAAGTTAACGGCTCGCTGTAAATTAGATATAATTTTAGCTAAAGAAGATTGAAAGAAGGATGTTCCTAAGTGCGTACCATTATCTTGTTAGGTTTGGTGAGTTTTTTTACCGATGTCAGTTCTGAAATGGTCTATCCTCTCATACCACTTTACTTAACTTCAAAGTTGAGTGCCTCTCCAGCCATATTGGGAATCATTGAGGGAATAGCCGAGTCCCTGGCCAGCCTTCTCAAAGTTTTCTCCGGATACTGGTCGGACAAAATCGATCGCAGGAAACCCCTGGCCATTAGCGGCTATTCTTTCTCCGGTCTCGGTAAAGTGGTGTTGGTCTTTTCTTCTTCCTGGCTGTGGGTCTTTGGGGGTAGAGTTCTCGACCGTTTTGGCAAAGGTATCAGAACTGCTCCCCGTGACGCTTTAATTGCCCAAGCCAGCTGCCGGGAGAAATTCGGCAGTGCTTTTGGCCTGCACCGGACCTTGGATACCTTAGGTGCAGTGGTGGGGGTACTTATCGCCTATTACCTGTTTTCATCTTATCTTAAAAGTTATGAAACTGTCTTTATCCTCTCCCTTATCCCGGCTTTTATCGGTATAGGTTTGCTTTTTCTGGTCAGGGAAGTTAAATCTGAGAAAAACACCATACGTAAGCGGTTAAACCTGTCCTGGTCAGACCTTGATCCCAGCTTAAAAAAATTTCTCATTATTATCTTTCTTTTTGCTTTAGGAAACTCTTCTAACCAGTTTCTCCTCTTAAGGGCACAGGATTACGGTTTTGATCCTGCCAAAGTTATCCTTCTCTATTTGCTCTATAATGTAGTTTATGCTCTTTTCTCCTACCCCGCCGGTCGTTTATCCGACCTGATCGGACGTAAAATAGTCCTTGTAACGGGTTACTTGTTTTATGGGCTTATCTATTTTGGCTTCGCTTTGGCTACAAAACCCACCCACTTCTGGCTTCTTTTTGGATTCTACGGTATATACGCTGCCTTTAGTGAAGGTGTGGAAAAAGCCTTTGTCGCCGATTTAGCCCCGGAGAGTCAACGGGCTACCCTCATGGGTCTTTATGCTACCATAACCGGAATTGGTTTACTCCCTGCTTCTATTCTGGTCGGCTATTTATGGAAAGCCTTTGGATCCAGGGTTCCTTTCTTTTTCGGAGCAGCTTTAGGTATACTGGCAGCCTTGAGCCTAATCATCGCACTGAAAAATAACGGGGGAGAACAGGTTTAACTATCATAAACTCATTATCATTTATGCTTATATCCAAACCAATAAACAAATAAATATCATAATAAGTATTTCCGGGAGAATATTATTTATGGAAAAAAGTAATACCGTGGAAAAGGAAAGTCTCTTAAGCAAACTAAAGCGCCAGTCCAGGATACTTAAAAAGCAAGTATATACCTTATTTTTTGCCTATAAAGATCCCAGAGTACCGTGGTATGCCAGAGTCTTTATCGCTTGCGTAGTGGCCTATGCCTTCAGCCCCATTGATTTTATACCGGACTTTGTTCCTGTTTTAGGCTACCTGGATGATCTAATTCTCATACCCCTGGGCGTATCATTAGCTTTAAAGCTAATCCCTGTAGAGGTAATGGAAGATGCTCAGAAGAAAGCGGAACTGATGCAAACGAAACCGACCAACTGGATGGCGGCAGGGGTAATCATTTTTATTTGGCTCCTCCTCATTGCTTTGGTAATTCGTTATACGATGAAAATAAAATAATGGATTGAGTTAAAATTATTTTACAAAGATACAGAAAGGTGTATAATTAAATACGACAAATTAACCCGTTAGGTGAGGTTACTATACAAAAACATGCTACTGCCCTGAAACATCGAGAGATGCCAAAGGGTTAGCAGGCAACATCGGCTTAAGGTGTTACCTAATGTAGCTGGGATTAACCCTTACGTTGTATAGAGCCAAAGCTGTCACGAGGGGAATAAATAATACCGTTATTCTATTCCTCACTCGTGATAGAGTGGGGAATTTTTATATGGAGGATATGAGATGAAGGTTGGTTTAATCAGATGTATGCAAACTGAGGATATGTGCCCAGCCACTACGGATTTTAAAGTTATGAAGGAAAAGAAATGCGCATTTGAAGGTGTAGAAGAGGATATCGAAGTAATTGGCGTAAATACCTGTGGAGGTTGTCCCGGGAAAAAAGCAGTAACCAGGGCCGCTGAAATAGTCAAACGAGGCGCGGACACTATTGTCCTGGCCTCCTGCATTACAAGAGGAAACCCTATAGGATTTGCCTGTCCCCACGCTGATAAAATGAAAGAAACCATCCAGAAAAAGTTAGGTGAATCGATTAAATTAATTGATTATACTCATTAAACTCCAAAATGAAGCAGGAGTTTTCCCTCTTCTGTGGAAATACTTTTTAAAAATAGTTATGCATTTACAGAGGAGGCCGGAGTATGAGTAGTGAGATCAGTATAAATCTTACTAATAGCCCGAAACCCAAACCCAAAGACGACCAGTTAGGATTTGGGAAAATATTTACAGATCACATGTTTGTGATGGACTATGCCGAAGGTAAAGGCTGGTATAATGCCAGAATCGAGCCCTATGGTCCTTTCCTCATGGACCCCGCTAATATTGTTCTTCATTATGGCCAGGCCATTTTCGAAGGAATGAAAGCTTATCGTACTGTGGACGGCAAAATTACAGTTTTTAGACCCAGGTCATATCTGTCCAGGATGAACCGTTCGGCCGAACGTTTATGTATTCCCCCCATTGATGTGGAATTTGTCTTGAAGGGTCTAAAGAAATTACTTAGCATTGAAAAAGACTGGGTACCCTCCGGGGAAATGACTTCTTTATATATCAGACCCTTTATTATCGCTACCGATTCCTTTTTAGGGGTTAAGCCTTCAGCTACCTACCGGTTATTCATTATCCTTTCACCTGTCGGTGCCTACTACCCGGAAGGATTTAAACCAGTAAAAATCTGGGTTGAGTCTGAATATGTGAGAGCCGTCAAAGGGGGTTTGGGTTTCGCTAAAACTCCCGCCAATTATGCCGCCAGCCTCCTGGCCGCAGAGGAAGCGAAAAAGAAAGGCTACACCCAGGTGCTCTGGCTAGATGGTGTGGAGAAGAAATATATCGAAGAAGTGGGGACCATGAACATCTTCTTCAAAATCAACGATGAACTCATTACCCCTCCCCTGGAAGGCAGTATTCTGGGCGGAATGACCAGGGATTCTGTTATCCAGGTGGCTAGCCAGTGGGGTTTAAAAGTCAGCGAGCGTAACATTTCCATTGAAGAAGTCTATGCGGCCCATGCTCAAGGCACACTTCAGGAGGTTTTTGGCACCGGTACGGCCGCCGTCATCTCTCCTGTTTCCCTCTTAGACTGGAACGGTAAGGTCATCACCATTAATAACGGTGAGACCGGAGAGACATCCTTACGCCTTTATGATGAAATTACGGGCATCCAGTACGGTAAGCTTGCCGATAAATTTGGCTGGATGGAAGAGATTGAGTAATTGAGACCCGGTTTATTACCGGGTCTTCACTTTTAACAAGTAATCTCTACCTTATATGTTTTGAGCCAGGTATTGACCTGGATGAGATAAGCAAAGAGCTGGGGCCCTTTCATCAGCTGGCCGAACCAGGGACGGTCAAAGATTTCCTCCGAGGATTCCATTATTTTTCTAATAAACGGTACATTTATTACCTGCAGCAGCGGTGAAGCAGGATCCTCCAGTATTTTTTGAAGCGCCGACCTTACGGCTTCCGTGTAAGCAGGGTTATGAGTCTTAGGATAAGGACTCTTATGCCGCTCCAGCACATCATGGGGCAGTAACCCTTGGAGAGCCCGGCGCAGGATGCCTTTGGCCCTCCCGTCCACCGTTTTCATTTCCCAGGGAATATTCCAGACGTATTCCACCAGGCGGTGGTCACAGAAAGGAACGCGAACTTCCAGGCCTGTGGCCATGCTCATGCGGTCTTTACGGTCTAGCAAAGTACTCATAAACCAGTTGAGATTGAGGTAGAACATCTCCCGCCTTTTCGCCTCCAGGGGATCTTCTCCCTCCAACCGGGGCACTTCGGCAATGGTTTCCCTGTATCTTTGGACAATATATTCCTGAGGTTGGAAAGACTTAAACAGCCCAGGTTTAAACAACTTAATCCTTTCCTCCAGGGAACGCACCCAGGGGAAGCTATCAGCCAGCAAGGCCTCTGCATTATGGAACCAGGGGTATCCCCCAAAAACCTCATCGGCACATTCGCCGGAAAGGGCCACCGTTGCTTCTTTCTTGACTTCCCGGCAGAAATAAAGCAGGGAGGAATCAACATCGGCCATACCGGGAAGGTCCCGGGCTACGGTGGCTTCTTCCAGGGTTCCCACCAGTTGAGGGATATCCACCATCACTACCTTTTGCCGGGTACCAAGGTGCCGGGCTACCCTTTCTATCCAGGGTGCATCGGCATTGGGCTGGAACTCACTGGCCTTAAAATACCGGTCATTATCTTTATAATCTATAGAGAAAGTACGCAGGGTACCCAATCCTCTTTTGACAAATTCCCGGGCGGCAATGGCGGTAATAGTACTGGAATCAAGGCCCCCCGAGAGAAAGGTGCAAACAGGCACATCCGCCACCAACTGCCGTTCAATGGAATCCTCCACCAGGTGCCTTACCGTGGCAGTGGTCGTCTCCAGGTCATCATGATGGGGTAAACTCCGCAAGGTCCAGTATTTGATATGACGGATGCCGTTTCTATTGTACAACACACTATAACCAGGACGGACTTCATAAACATCTTCATAGACACCATGTCCCGGCGTGCGGGCCGGGCCCATGATTAACACTTCAGCCAGGCCTTCCTCCCCCACTACCGGTCTTACAGCGGGGTGAGCCAAAATAGTTTTTAATTCGGAACCAAAAATTAGAGATTTACCTCTCACTGTATAAAAAAGGGGTTTTACACCCATGCGGTCACGAGCCATAAAAAAAGTCTCTTGCGCATCATCCCAGATCCCGAAAGCATAGATGCCATTAAACCTTTCCACACACTGGGGCCCCCATTCCATGTAAGACACCAGCAATACTTCCGTATCACAATTGGTTGAAAAAACATAACCCCGGCTCTCCAGTTCCCGGCGTAATTCCGGCGTATTATAGAGTTCCCCATTGTAGGTCACAACATAGGTTTTCCCTCCCCGCTCCCGCACCATGGGCTGGGCTCCGCCGGCGGGGTCAACAACACTTAGACGGCGATGCCCGAAGGCGGCGTGGGTGGACAGCCATTTTCCCGAATCGTCAGGTCCCCTGGGTGCCAGTGTCTCGGTCATCTTATCGATAATTCGTTCCTGCTGGGTCAGATCCAGTTCCCAGTCAATCCAACCTGTAATTCCACACATGCAGAAAAACCCCCTTTTAGTTTTGTCCAAAATGAAAGGCCCTCCAAAAGTCATGCTCGACTTTTTGAGGGCGCCATTGTCCTCAATTCATATTGAACTTTTCTGCAGTACATAATATGCGGGGGTTAAAATGATGCTACAGTTTTTGTGTGATTATCTCAAATTTATCCCATGCTGCTGCATGGGATTTTTTCATATACTATTTCCTCATATACTTTTCTAAGTACTTAATAGTATCTGGCTTAGTAATTTCCACAGACTTGGTATTAGGATCATCTCCCAGGGAGGGATAACTGATAACACCGAAACTATGGTCACGGGTAATATGGTTATAGGGTCAGTGGAATTCTCCCACCATAATCTTGTCCACATCCAGCGTCTCACCTTTATGACACTTGGCACATACTTCCTGGGACGAATCCTTTACAAGAAGTTTTCCTTCTTTATTCTCTTTGTTGGAAGTATGGCAATCAAGACAGGTCATACCTTCATGGTTGGTCTGGGCGCTCATAAACCAGTGCCTCGCTCCGTAATGGTTTTGTGTCGTGTATTGACCTTGCTGGTCCTTTACCGGTTCTCCTTTGGTATGACAGGTAATAAGCCGCCTTACTTAAATCTATTTATCTTTGTGGCTCCTTTCTGGGGCTGTCCTTATATAAAATGCCAATTCCCTCCCGTGTTTATGCAGCAGTACCTGGCCCGTACTTAAGCCAATATAGGTGCAGTGTAAGATTAAGGCATTTTTTATTGTACTGAGATGCACCATCTTTCCTCTGCCACATATATTTCATCAATGAATCGCTTTGAAGGGAGAGAGTGGAGTTGGACAGTAAGCGGGTTTATATTGCAGTTGCTTCCCCTGAAATTACCCTGCGTATCAAAAGACTGCTAACTAAACGTTCTTTCACTGTGATAGGGGAGGCGGTCAAATTTAATGCCCCCACAGTACTCGACTTTATGGAACCTTCCCTGGTTATCCTGCAGTCACCCCATTATTATCACACCAGATATAAAGCAGTCCTTCAGAATCACAATGTAATCCTGCTGGAACAGGCTTTTTCCCGGTTAACCCTATGGTTTTTACAAGAACCCTCAAACAAAATTTCCACAGATACCTTTCACCTGGAAGAGGCCTTAGAACTCCTCCTGGCTAAATTCCCGGGGGCAGATTCCCTCATTCCTCCCCAGAAGGTCTTCCTTTTGGCCAAAGACAAGGTTATGCGTAAATATGCTTTAAGTGAACCCCAGGCCCACAGAACCTTGCTACATACCAGTATGTGTACCCGGCTGCCTCTCCTTACCGTTTCACAAAGGGTTCTACGGGGCCAGTTGGAGAAAGATGTTTTTCTCCCTCACATAGGAGGAATACCCAATAAGAAAAAGAATAATACAATGAAAATAGTGTGAATACTTTGGTCACCATCAATACCAGATATGGTAAAATAATGATATCTTTTTGCGAAAGGATTAGCCTATGACGATTGGTACAGTACTATTGATCCTGGTTGTCGGCGTTATTGCGGGTTTCCTAAATACCGTGGCCGGAGGAGGTTCTCTCCTCACCATGCCTATGTTTATTTTTTTAGGGATGCCGTCAGCCCTGGCCAACGGCACAAACCGCGTAGCTCTAACGGTGCAAGGTATTGCCGCGGCCATTAACTTTCGCCGGAAAGGCTACTTTGATTTAAAGCTTGGCCTTACTTTAGGTATTCCGGCTATGATCGGTTCTTATCTGGGGGCCAAACTGGCCATTGATCTCCCGGATGCCATTTTTAATAAAATCCTGGCCGGCGTAATGATCATCGTTCTTTTTCTCATCGTTCGGCAGCCCGAGCAACCTGTAGAAAAACCCGAGGAGGAACTGTCCCTGCCCCGCCGCATTTTGTCCGCCATTGTTTTTTTCTTCGTGGGTATGTACGGTGGGTTTATCCAGGCCGGAGTTGGCTTTATTATTATCGCCAGCCTCTCACTCCTCACGGGAATGTCGCTGATCAAGATTAACAGCTTAAAGAACTTCGTGGTCCTTTTTTATATGTTCATCTCCCTGGTAGTCTTTATCTTGGAAGGCAAAGTGGACTGGGTTCTGGGCTTAACGCTCTCCGTGGGTAACGGTATCGGCGGCTGGATAGGTAGTTCCTTTGTCGTGGCCAAAGGGGATAAGTGGATCCGGTTATTCCTCATTGTGGTAGCCATCATCATGGCCGCCAAACTCCTGGGTGTATTTGAGTATCTCAAACAACTATTTTAAATGAAGGTGATAAAAAAAGACCTGTTTTAGTCTTCCCAAATTACGGACTTACAGGAAACTGAGATCCTTTATCTCGGAAAAATAAAGCTGGCACTCATGCCAACCTTTTTGCCCGTTCTTGCCATAAGGCTCTACATTTAGTAATTCCGCAGGTTTGACGCCCAGCATGGTAGCGCCTACAATCCAGTGATTCTTACTTGACATTATTTCGCTTCCATGCTAAGATATTTCTTGTCACAAAACAATACATGCGGAAGTGCTGGAATTGGCAGACAGGCACGTTTGAGGGGCGTGTGTCGCAAGGCGTATGGGTTCAAGTCCCATCTTCCGCACCAACTAAGATGATTAAAGGCTTACGAGATTCTCGAAATGAGAAAACGTAAGCCTTTTTTGTTTTGGGTCGTGTAACACGGTCGTGTTACAAAAAAATCGTATGTCATGTGAGGTGACTATCACTTGGGCTGTTGTAAAAAGGGAGCGTTAGTTGAAAACTCAGCATTTTTATTAATGGAAATTACGTTATCAATCAGGCCACAGATGTAAGCAAAAGACTAGAAGCCATGCCGAAATTCCGGAGTGTTTACGGGTTCCTGATTGTGAAAATAAAAGGGACAGATCAAATAAATCCCAAATTGTCTTGAGTACAGGAATCCCGGCACCTCGCCCGTGATCTTTTTTCTCGAAAGTAGGTTTACAAAGCTTGCTCATCAATATCACCCATATCGCCAGAGTGGTGGTAAAAATTACCATCCCCTGCGATTATGGGGGCTTTTATTTCCACCAACTGCATAACTCCTGTTATAAATTGAACCTGGTGATAAATAATTCGGCCGCGTAGACTCGGCTCTCAATATTCTGATATAATATAAATACTAATATTGATATAAGGAGCATTTGATATGCCGAACATTAGACCGATCTCCGATTTAAGAAACAATGCCAATGATATTTCTGAGTTCTGCCATAAATCAAGAGAACCCGTTTTCATTACAAAAAACGGTGTCGGCGATATGGTTGTGATGAGCCTAGAAACATACGAACGGCAGCAGGCATTAATAAGCCTGTATGCAAAACTTGCCGAAGCAGAGGAAGAAATAGCAAACGGTGCAAAGGGTGAGGATTTTTTTGAGGTCGCAAGACAGCTAAGGAACAGCGTACATGGGCAAGTATAAAATCAAGATATTTTCCAATGCTAAAACGGACCTGAAGGATATTGTCAGCTACCTCAATACGCTATCACCACAGGCCGCAATCAATTATTATGATCTTATTATAGAAAAAATCGGCAGCCTTGCCGAAATGCCGGAACGGTTTCCCTTTGTTCGGGATGCTGCCCTGAAGGCTAAGGGATACCGCTGCCTGATTGTAGAAAACTATTTGGTGTTTTTTGTTGTAAAAGCTGATACGGTGCAGATACGCCGCATTCTCTACGGCAAGCGCCATTATGAATGGCTACTATAAGAGAAGAAAACTCTTTAGATGGAGAATTTAAATATATGGGCCTTCCTTATAACGTAGTAAAATTAGAAGTGTACAATCCTGACTGGCCAAAACAGTTTGAGCAAGAAAAAGAAGAAATACTCTCTGTGGTTAAAAATTCATCAATTGCAATTTGTCATATAGGGAGTACTTCAATACCTAATATGACTGCAAAACCAATAATAGACATTATGGTGGGTGTTGACAATAATAATGAGTATGATAGCACCACTAAATCTCTTATAAGCATCGGTTATCACTGTCTTGGTGAATGTGGAAGACCGGATAGGATATTTTTCGTAAAAGGCTCATCGGATAATAATACACATCATTTACATCTTGTGACAAAGGGTAGTTCTTATTGGGTAGAAAACCTTGCATTTCGAAAATATCTTAGACAAAATAGTAAAGCTGCTAACGAGTACCAAGCCTTGAAAATTTATCTTGCTCATAAGTACAGGGATAATAGAACAATGTATAGGATAGCAAAATCATATTTTATAGATGAAATTCTACAAAGGCTCTAAACATACAAACCACTTCCGTATTATTTTAGCTAAAAGTATTGCATGAATAATCACGCAAGACAGACAAATGACTTTATGAAGATTAAACCTCCACTGATATTGATATATCACCATGGAGGTTCAAACAATTCACACTTTTACTGTCCTGAAAGTGGTATTTGCCCTTTATCATAGGGCATCAGAAAATGAGCTGCAAATAAGTCTGCGGTAATCTCCTCTTCCTTATTTCCCCTTTACAGATATACACGCTGTTCACTGTCATATCGTCAAAGAACAGATGCTTGAATTCATGTGCGGTAGAGTAAATCTGCCGGCCCAGATTCATATTGCTATTAATATATATAACTGAGGCGCATCTTTCAGTTCTTGATTTTTAATCATAGTCATTCCCTGCTGTAGGAACCCCGTTGTCATGCAGTTTAGATAGGTAGCATGAAAGTCAATCTTATCAACGAGTTTACGGGTAGTAAAGTCGGCCAGGCCAATGCCATTAGCATTACCATACCAATATGCTCCGTTCCAATTGAATGGATTGCATCCGCCCCTGGTACACGGCCCAAACCTATCCCCATCATTTTCAGGAGCCCCGATTCCCGTGGTGCCCTGAAAGCAGTATGACACTTTACTCTATTGACTACTATGAGGCCATCAGCTTCTACAGCTTCCCTGGCGCAGTAAACATCAATGTTATGAGTTGGGGTTACACCAATCTTCACTACATCGGAAGAGCAAACCACAGGACAACCTACGGTCTCTTCGGTAATATTCAAGCTGGTCAGGATCTCCCTCTGTCCTTCCGGAGTCCCTCCTCCATGACTGCCCATAATATTATGAGACGCAACAGTTTAAATCTGTTGCGTCTCATAACGTTATTCACCACCACTTATCAGCTATATTACCGTGTTCGTCAAATCCCAGATCAAAGCCATCATCTAAAACCTCGATAAAGGGCAGATTCCTTATTTCTGCCAAAATGCTCTCGGATACTTTGAGATGGCTTAATTCCAGGGTATTACGGATAAAAATAAGGCGGGCCTTTGGCGGTTCTAGCCTTTCAATAGACTTAAGGGCTGCGGTGATGGCCTCCTGGTCATTCTTGCAAACCACCGGCATTTTACCCCTGTCAAGAACTCCAGCCGCAAGAACGTTAGCGTAGGTGGCCTCAAAATCAATTTGATCTGCAAAACGGCGGGGAACAACGTCTGCTAAACCCATCCCCAGGGCATTGCCGTGGGAAGCTTCCGTTATTTCTAGAGCAACTATTCGTTTTATCCTGGGAGTATCAACCTCATTAGTAATAGGCTGTGTCACCCTCCCCAGAACGTTAACATCCATTCCTGTGCCGCTGATATTTTTACCTATCTCTTTAACTACAAGCAGGTCTATATCTTCAACGGGCAGTGAGGGCATCAGCTTTTTGGCAAGCTTTAACAACTGGGCGTCTACCGCTTCTAAATCTTCTTTTTTTACAGCTACGATTTTGACAGTTTCATCGTAGGAGTTCTCTACAATGCCAATCCCCAGCCTTATCGGTGCTTTGCTTAAGGCCAAACGGGCTGCTTCGACAACAGTAGGGAAAAGGCCATAGGCATGCATCTGGCTGCACCCTTTATGCTTGCCCAGTCCCACAGATACCATCTTCATTAGACCGCTTTCGTTTTCCGCTTTAAATCTGGTATGGGGTTTGACCCTGTTCACGACCACAATGGCGTCTGCCGACCATGCATTCTTATCCATATAAACTGTAGCCCCGCTGCCGGTCTTCCCCAATTCCACAACTTCCATGTCAGAGACAATTGGGGCCCCCACTGTCCCTTCTGTAATACCCAAACTGGCCAGTACCTCGACCTGACCTTGCGCAGTAGCTCCGCCATGACTGCCCATAGCCGGTACGATAAAGGGATTCGTACCCAGTACCTTCAGTTTCTCCACCAGAACGCTAATAATTTTACTAATATTAGCAATTCCTCTGCTTCCTACGGCAACAGCAACTCTTTCCCCCGGTGAGAAAATGGACCTGACCCCTACTTCCTCCAACTGGGTGCTTAACTCACCGGCTATGTCGCAAATTTTATCCTGGGGAAAAACCTGACGAACATTATATATTCTAGGATATCTCATGACATAAACCTCACTAGTTCAGATTACCAGGAACTAGACAAAATCAACTTTACGCAGCTTTTCCTCGACATTTTCCAGGTGTTTTCTCATGGCCTCCCGTGCCTTTTTCGGCTGCTTGTTTTTAACTGCTTCGTATATTAACCTGTGTTCATCCAAGACTACCAACCGGGGACCCTGATTTACCCTAAAATACTCGTGACTTGACAATAATCCTTCATGGAAGATATTGGATATCGTATCGAATACATTGCTATAGACAGGATTGTGGGTAGCCTTCATGAGGGCACAATGAAACTTAAAGTCTTCCTGGGCTGCGCTGCCGCCTCTCTTGATTTCCTTATCCATATCCTCCAGGCATTCGTGAAGTCTGCTGAGATCCGCAGCATCAGCCCGGAGCGCAGCCAGGAAAGCGCCTTCGGTTTCCAGTCCTTTCCGTAACTCCAGGATGTTTAACAGGTTCTCTTTATCTGTTAAAAGCCTGAGGGTAAGGGGATTGGTTAGTTTTTCATTTACATTGCGAATAAATATGCCTGAACCATGTTTCACTTCAAGTAAACCCGCAGCCTGCAGCGCACTCAACGCTTCCCTGATAGCCATTCGACTTACTCCAAAGTAAGCAGCAAGTTCTTTTTCGGATTGAAGCTTATCACCTGGCTGCATCTGATTTGTCTTTATCATTTCTTCAATTCTCTGTATTACTTCTTCATATAGTTTCGTTTTTCTAATCTGTGTCATGTGATACCCTCCTCTGCTAACCTAATGATATTATAAGATTATCTCTTATTTCGTCATGATGCAACAAATATTCTTTTAATATAACAACACCCCGGTTAACAGGGGAGGGCCTTCACTTATTAGAGCTTCCCTGAGGCAATTTCAGATAAACCTTGAGGATAACCTAATCTATAAGCTTCTTTAATTCCGTTCATTTTCCCTTAAACTCGGGTTTTCTTTTATTAAGAAAAGCTTCGACGCCTTCTTTCTTATCCTCGCTGGCGCAGGCCAGGGCATGAAGATAGGACTCTAAGGTTAAACCGACGAAAAGAGAGGTATCAAGGGACCTGTTGACAGCTTCTTTGGCGTACATGACTGCCAGGGGGCCTTTTTTCATGATGGTTTTAGCTATTTCCTTAGCGCCGTCAAGCAATCCCTCCGGCGGAAACACTTTTGTAACAAGGCCGTACTGCAGGGCTTCCTCGGCAGTAATCATTTCCCCGGTAATAATCATGTGCATGGCCCTTCCCTGGCCGATTACCCTGGGCAACCGCTGGGTGGCCCCGTCTCCCGGAATTATCCCCAGATTTACTTCGGGAGCGCCGAACTTGGCTTTATCCGAGGCAATACGGATACTGCAGGCCAGGGCAAGTTCCAACCCTGCTCCCAGCGCAAAACCGTTAACTGCTGCAATGGTGGGCACATGCAAATTGGAGATTTTATTGTAAACATCCTGACGGCGTTTGGTCTGCTGGCGTCCCAAGATAAAATCCCTTTTATCAAGTTCACGGATATCAGCACCCGCCATAAAAGCTTTGTTCCCTGCTCCTGTAATAATTAAAACCTTTACCTCACTGTCTTGTTCCAGTGTCATTAAGACCTTATCCAGTTCGTCAACCATCTCGTTACATAAAGCGTTCATTTCAGGACGGTTCAAGGTCAACAGGCCGATGTTTTCTTCTTTTTCAAGTACCAGGTGTTTATACATCCTTTTTACCTACCTTCGTTTGGCATTCATCATTATTTTTTGAAGAAGTCCACCGGCTCAGCAGGGTCTTTTGAATAATCATAAAACCCCCGGCCCGCTTTTTTGCCCAGAAGGCCCGCCTGAACCATCTGTTCCAGGAGATAGCACGGCCTGTACCTGTCGTCGCCGGTCTTGTTATACAACATCTGGGTCTTGGCCAGGTGAATATCTACGCCGATGAGGTCAATCAGGGCAAAAGGTCCCATCCTGTGGTTGCAGCCCATTACCACGGCTTTATCAATGGCATCCACCGTAGCAATGCCTTCATGCAGCACCCACACGGCTTCATTGAGGAGACCCGCCAGGATGCGGCTGGTAACCCCCGCCGGGCCCTCCTTTTTAGTAACCACCGGGTCTTTGCCCATCTTGAGGGCCAAGTCTTTAGTTTTATCAACCGTTTCATCGGCTGTAAGTATCCCGGGCATTATCTCCACGAGCTTCATGAGGATAGGCGGGTTGAAAAAGTGCATCCCTACAACGCGTTCCGGGGTTCTGGTGGCCGAGGCTATTTCGGTGATGGAACAGGAAGTGGTGTTGGTGGCCAGGATGGCCTGAGGATTTGACTTTTCATCCAGTTCTTTGAAGATCTTTTGTTTTAAGGCCACGTCTTCCAAAGCCGCTTCGATGATAAAATCGGCCTCATTCACTTTTTCCATACCTTCCACCGGTTTGATCCGATCCATGATGTCTTGGACTTCTTCTTTCGTCATTTTCCCTTTTTCTACCTGTCTGTCCAGTCCGCTTTTCACCATGTCCAGGCTCTTTTTGACCACATCAATGTTGATATCCGAAATATACACCAAATATTTTGCCTGGGAGGCAACCTGGGCTATTCCTCTGCCCATGGTCCCTGCCCCTATTACGAAAATCTTTTGCATTTTCTACCCTCCTCTTTGATTTTTAGTTCAATCTTTCCACTACCAGCGCTACACCCTGACCGCCGCCAATGCAGAGGCTGACAATACCGAGGTGCTTGTCACGGTTTTTAAGGGCATAGAGAAGGGTGGTCAGTATTTTTGCTCCTGTAGCTCCGACAGGATGACCCAGGGCTATGGCTCCGCCGTGTACATTGAGTTTTTCTTTATCTATCTTAAGTTCTCTGTCGCAGGCGATAACCTGGGCAGCAAACGCTTCGTTTAATTCAATTAAATCAATATCCTGCAGTTTCAGGCCGGCTTTTTCCAGGGCCTTTGGTATGGCCAGGACCGGACCCAATCCCATGTACTTGGGGTCAAGCGCTACATACGAATAAGAACGCACCAGCGCCATGGGTTTTACCCCCAGTTCCCTCGCTTTTTCCTCTGACATGAGGAGTACGGCTGAGGCCGCGTCACACAAGGCGCAACTATTCCCTGCCGTGACACTGCCTTCTTTCAGGAAAACCGGCGGCAATTTGCCCAGCTTTTCCAAAGAGACGTCTTTCCTGGGAATCTCATCGGTGTCTATCAATTTGACTCCTTTCCTATCCTTAATTTCGACAGGGACAATCTCTTCTTTGAAAAGGCCTTTTTCCATAGCATCCACAGCTTTATAATGACTCTCCAGCGCAAAACTGTCCTGCTCCTCCCGGGATATTTTATATTTTTCCACCAGCAGTTCAGCCGTATTGCCCATGAGCATGCCGGCCAACTGGCACATAAACCCGTCTTTATGCAGGACATCGTATATTTTCGTGTCACCCATCCTTTGCCCCCACCTGGCTTCAGGCAGAATGTATGGCACCTGCGTGCTGGACTCAGTACCGCCCGCCAGCACAATATCTTCTTCGCCGGCTGCAATGCTTAAGATTCCCAATTCAACAGCTCTTAGGCTTGAACCGCACCGGATATTGACAGTAAAGGCCGGGCAGCTATCGGGGAGTCCGCCTTTTACAGTACATAGTCGCGCCGGGTTAGGTCCAACACCTGCCTGCCAGCCGTTGCCAAAAATCACCTGACCTACAGCATGGGGAGAAAGACCGGCCCTCTTCACTGCTTCTTTAATAACCGCAGCCCCTAAATCGACTGCTGTTAAATCCTTGAAGCTACCGCCAAAACTGCCCCCAGCTGTCCGTACCGCGCTAACGATAACCACTCTTTTCATGCCATCAACACTTCCTTTCTCATATATTTAAACTTGATTAGTCTTCAATTCCCGCCAGCCTTTTGCTCAGCTTCTTCTTGCCCTCCAGATCGGTCTCCCGCATTATGGTGATCCGGTGCGCCTCTGCAGATCCACCGCCATGAATGTCTGAAACGGTGTCGGCACTTTCTAGTGCCAGCTTTTCCACCAGCCTGAGCATTCTGATCCGGTCCTCGACGGGCACACCAGCCGCTCCCTGCATGTACTTCATCACCAGCGGGCCTATTTCGGGGTTGGCCAGGTCCCTATCTGAGGGCAAATCGCAGACATAGCCGCCTGCAATATCCACCAGTAGACGTCCTACTTCTGCCATTTCCTTGCCCTCGTGTATTTTTGAGGCATTGGCCAGAACAGGATCGATAAAGTATGTACCGGAGGACTGCCGTTTTCCCTCGTAAGAGGCCGCAATGCTACACCCATACAGAGTTTCAGCCCGGTGAATCATGTCAATGATTTTCTGCCTTAGGTGGCTCAACTTAGCGGTGCCGTTATAGTCCATCATCGTTAGAGCCGCGCCTATCATGCAATCAATCTTTCCGGCTTTGCAGCCGCCGTGACTCTGCCGGTGAAAGGCGGAAAACCGCATTACCAGGTCACCCGCAAACTCAGTCTCGCCACACATAAACACCCGCTCCCAGGGCACGAATACATCGTTAAAAATAACCGTCGGACAGTACTTCGAGTATTTTGTATTGCCGATGTCGCAGCCCTGCAGCTCGCGCATATCCAGAGTAGATCTTCCCACCACGTGGATTAGCCCGGGAGTGTCCGTGGGAATGGCAAAGGCAACGGCATAGTCCTTGTCTTCCTTTTTTAAAGCCCGTGTAGGGAGCACGATTATCTCGTGAGACGAGAGAGAGCCGGTTTGGTGGGCCTTGGCACCGCGCACTACAATGCCGTCATGGCGGCGCTCCACCACTCGTAGGTACATGTCCTTGTCCGGCTGTTCGTGGGGATTTAAGGAGCGGTCTCCCTTAACGTCGGTCACCCCCGCATTGCAGGTGAGATCATTCTTCTGTACATGCTTTAAGAACTCCAGGAAACGGGCGTAATATTCTGTTCCGTACTTCTGGTCTATATTGTAAGTAACGATGGACAGGGCACTCATACAGTCAAGGCCGGTGCAGCGCTGGAAACAGGTGCCCACCCGTCCTCCCAGCATACGGTTGTTCTTGACTCTGGCCACCAGATCTTCGATGGAAGTCGGGGGCAATGTGAACCTGTTGACCGCCTCGCCAATTAGCGGGCTTTCCGTGACCATCGAATGGCGATACTCCGCCATATTCGCGGCTTCATAGGTGGCCGCAGTCGCCTCTATGCCGGCTCTTAGGCGCGGATTATCCACAACATTGGTAATCCGCTCACCGAACATATAGACAACGGGATTCATCTTGCGCAAAGATTCAATATATTCTTCCTTGGTCTTAATTGCCATAAAAATCCCCCTCACTGCAATTTTTTTCGTTATACCAGATGTTCTGCTAAAGCAAAGCCTTGGGCCAAGGCCTTCATGTTCACCTCTTCCGTCCCTTTAGGAATCCGGGAGAACATGGCTTTTTCCAGAGCTTCACGGCTGACCACCTTGGTAATAGCCACCAGTGCTCCCAGGGTGACCATATTGGTAACGATTTCACTGCCGGCCACTTTTACTGCCATCTCGGTAATTGGCAGACTGTACAGCTTGACTTTGTCCTTGATTTGATCATTTATCTTCACACTGGAATCTACTATCAATACCCCCTGTTCTTTCACCGTAGGGGCAAATTTATTGGCCGCTTCCTGAGTTAAGGCCACCAGCACATCAGGGTATTCAATCTCGGGAAAATGAATGACTTCCTTGCTGATGATCACTTCAGATTTACTGGCGCCACCCCTGGCCTCCGGCCCATAGGACTGGTTATGGGTGGCGTTGATGTCATCATAAATGGCGGCTGCTTCGGCCAGTATTATACCTCCTAAAACTATCCCCTGTCCGCCGAATCCGCTTAATACAATTTCACATCTCTCCATCACTTTGCCCCCTTACTCTGCGCGTCTTCGATTAATTTTTGATAGAGTTTGGTATACTCAGGAGCAGTTTTATTCACAAACTCGCCAATCAGGAATTTTCCTTCCAATTGCTCGGGACTCATGCCGGCTGCAGCTTTTACGTTCACCGCATGCTCTTTCTGCCACTTCAACATCTCGGTGGGCGATTTCATCTTATTGCGCCGCCCATAACCAATGGGACACTGGGTAATAGCTTCCACCAAAGAAAATCCTTCATGTTTTAGTGCTTTGGTTACGAGCTGTTCTAGAAGAGTAACATGATAAGCCGTCGCTCTGCCCACATAAGTGGCGCCGGCCCCTTCGGCCAGTTTGCAGATATCAAAACTGGGTTCAACTGTACCGTATGGGGCAGTGGTAGCATAACTTCCCTGGGGAGTAAGGGGTGAGTACTGCCCCCCCGTCATACCGTAGATACTGTTGTTGATTAAAATGGTGGTAATATCAATATTACGCCTGCAAGTATGGATGAGATGATTACCGCCGATACCTGCCCCGTCGCCGTCACCGGTTATGACAACAACCTTCATCTCCGGCCTTGTAAGTTTAAACCCGGTGGCAAAGCTTAAGGCCCTGCCGTGAGTAGTCTGAAAGGTATTAAAATCGATGATGGCATTGGTTCTGGCCGAACAGCCGATCCCTGTAATAACTATTACCTCATCCCGGCTATAGCCCACATTATGAATAGCCCTAACCACTGCTCCAAGGGCAATACCCGTACCGCATCCCGGACACCAGATATGGGGCATTTTATGCATTCTCAAATAATCCTGAACATGAACTGCCATTTACTTCACCTCTTTCACGGCACTGACGATCTGCTCGGGCGTAATCATTTTGCCGTCAAACCTGTTTAGCGGACGCACCCCAGCCTTTTTATCCTTTAAAGCACGTTCCACTTCACCCACTAACTGACCCATATTCATTTCAGGCACAATTACAGCCTGCACTTTATCGCCGTACTTCTCCACTACTTCACGGGGGAAAGGCCAGAGGGTCAAAGCTTTGATGAGGCCCACTTTTAATCCCTGAGCCCGGGCTGTCTCCACGGCGCTGTAAGCCGAACGGGCCGTGCAGCCATAAGCAAAAATAGCCACTTCCGCATCATCCATCATGATTTCTTCAGTCATGACAATTTCTCCACGACGTTTTTCAATTTTATTGTGCAAACGACGAAGCAGTTTATCTGCAACCTGATGATTATTAGTGGCAGGGTACCCGCCTTCATCATAATTGTTGCTGGTCATGTGATATCTATAGCCCTTACCGTATGAAACAAAGGGCGGCACATCATCGGCATCCGGTTTAAAGGGCAAGAATTCTTCAGGGGGCACAGTTACTTTCTTACGCTCTACTATCTCAATTTCCGAAATATCAGGCAAAACAACTTTCTCCCGCAAATGTCCTACGACTGCATCGGAGAGAATAATGACCGGCATCCTCAACATCTCCGAAAAGTTTACAGCTTTGATGGTAAGCATGTAGTATTCGTAAACTGTCGAAGGACAAAGTACAATGATGGGGTGGTCTCCATGGGTGCCCCACCTGGCTTGCATTACATCCATTTGGGCTGGCAGGGTAGGCATACCTGTGCTGGGTCCTCCCCTCTGCACATTTACAATGACACAAGGAACCTGAACCATTGCCGCATAGCCCAAATTCTCCTGTTTCAAAGTAAATCCCGGACCGCTGGTGGCTGTGAGACCTTTGACTCCGCCGATAGAGGCGCCGATGACTGCCGCCATACTGGCAATCTCATCTTCCATCTGGATAAAGGTCCCGCCCACCTTGGGCAGCTCTTGGGCCAGTATTTCCGCTATTTCAGTGGCCGGCGTAATAGGATAGCCGGCAAAAAACCGTACTCCTGCAGCCACAGCTGCCATAGCACAGGCTTCATTACCCTGCAACAGTTTAACTTGCCGCTTCATTGCTCTCACTTCCTTCTACTTTAATAGCAAAGTCTGGGCACCTGTACTCGCACATCATGCAGCCCGTACAGCTTTCCAGGTCTAAAACAGCTGCTTTCCCTTCAGTGTCAAAACCCAGAACACCTTTAGGGCAAAAATCGATACAGATACCACATGACTTGCACCAGTTTTTTCGTACGTCAATAATATATTTGGCCATCACTATCCCCCTTCTTTATCATCATGTCCTCAGGTCATCATATCACCTTATCTATTCGTCGCCATTCTGATATTTCCTTCTTAAAAATCTCTCGATTAAAAATATTTACATTACCACTCTTTTTTCAAGACAGCACCCCTGGCCACCGATTCAACCAGCCTGCTGTAACGGCTCAGATAACTGCTGTTCACTTTAGGCATCTTGGGACTCCACTTCTCAAACCGTTCTTTAATTACCTCCATTGATAAATCCACATTTAACTCCCGACCGGGTATGTCGATGTTAATCATGTCGCCGTCTTGAAGAATGGCTATCAATCCACCCGCAGCAGCCTCCGGTGCCACATGCCCCACACACGGTCCCCGGGTGGCGCCGGAAAACCTGCCGTCCGTAATTAAGGCAGTGTTCTCACCCAGCCCCATTCCCATCAAGACAGAAGTTACCGCCAATAATTCCCGCATCCCCGGACCGCCCTTCGGGCCTTCATACCTGATTACCAGAACATCCCCCGGACTGATCCGCCCCGCCAGGATAGTTTCTACCGCTTCTTCCTGGGAATCGAAAACTCGAGCCGGACCTCTGTGACGACGCATACTTGGAGCTACCGCCGTCTGCTTGACCACAGCGCCTTCCGGTGCCAGGTTGCCTTTAAGGATGGCCAGGCTGCCATGTTCATGAACCGCGTTATCCCGGGTTCTGATGACCTGGGGATTTTTATTGGCCACTGTGGATACTATTTCTCCCCATGAACGGCCGTTTACTGTTGGGGCATCCAGATATAATAACTCGTTACCCAGCTCCTTCATCACCGCGGGCACACCCCCTGCCTCATCCAGGTCTTTCATCACATACCGCCCTGAGGGCTTAATATCACAAAGATGGGGAGTAGACCGGCTGATAAGTTCAATGTCATCGGCAGTCAGGGTTATCCCTACCTCGTGAGCTATGGCCGGTATGTGCAGGAGCAGGTTGGAAGACCCCCCCAGGGCCATACTTAACCGCAAAGCATTGTGAAAGCTCTTTTCGGTGAGGATTTCCGAAGGCCTGATATTCTCTTGGACCAGGCGAACTACCTCCAGGCCGCTCTGTTTGGCCTCTCTCAATTTCCTGGAAAAAACAGCATGGGTTGTAGAACTGCCCGGCAGGGCCAATCCCAATCCTTCGGCCACACAACTCATGGTGTTGGCCGTACCCATCATGGCACAGGAACCGTAGGAGGGACAAATAATCTCTTCCAGTTCAGCCAGACCCTCTTCCGTCATTTCACCTTTATGCACTTTGCCTACTGCTTCCCTGACTTCATAGATGGCCAGTTCCCGGCCTTGATAACGTCCCGGCAGCATAGGCCCGGCCGGCAAAAATACCGCAGGCAGGTTCAACCTGGCTAAGGCCATAAGCATACCGGGTACTATTTTGTCACAGCCGCCAATAAAAACGAGGCCATCGTAGCGCTGGGCTTCAACCATCACTTCAATGGAGTCTGCTATGATTTCCCGGCTGGGCAGGGAAAAACACATGCCTACATGACCTTGAGCCAGCCCGTCACATACTGCTATAGTGTTGAATTCAAAGGGTACACCGCCTGCCATGCGTACACCATTTTTTACTTCCTGACTTAAACGCTGCAAATGGGCATGCCCAGGATGCATTTCATTCCAGGAGTTAACAATGCCTATGAAAGGTTGAGAAAACTCCCGTGATATGAGCCCTATAGCGTTTAAATGGGCCCGCATCCCCGCCCGGTCTAAGCCATTAACCAGGGTACTGCTCCTCAACTTATTGGACTTATACTCCAGCCTGACCATGTTGTTACACCCCACAATCTCTTCTATGATTGTTTAAACCTGCGACTCTCCCAGATCTGTGGATTAGCCAGGTGGGGAGGCCGTTCTCCCCGTAGAACCTGAAGCACCTGTTCTGCCGCCATCATGGCCATCATCCTCAAACCTTCCTCACTGTGGGCTGCCATATGGGGTGTCACTACCACATTGGGGAGGCCGAACAGGGGATTCCCTTGTTCAGGCGGCTCAGGGTCAAAAACGTCCAATCCTGCTCCGCTGATTATTCCTTGGGTTAAGGCTTGATATAGGGCTTCTTCATCAACCAGTTCACCGCGTCCCGTGTTAATGAGAAAAGCCGATTTCTTCATAAGGGCCAGTTCCCTGGTTCCAATCAGTTTGCGGTTATCAGGGGTTGCTGGAGCATGGAGGGAAACAAAATCTGCCTCCTGAAGTAAATCGTCTAGTTTAGCCACGACCTTAACTTTAAGTCCACTGCTTTGTAGTGTCTCCTGAGACAGGTAAGGGTCGTAAGTGATTAATTTGGCCCCAAAACCATGCTGGCAGATGGCAGCCACACGCCGGCCTATCTGACCCAGGCCCACGATTCCGACGACTTTATCTTTTATTTCACCGGTTCTTATGGTCAAACGGCACTGGTAATCACCTCTCTGGGTCAGGGCTGTATGGGCCTGTAACAGCTTTTTAGCCAGAGCCAGCATCAGGGTCACGGCATGCTCTGCCACAGCATTGGTATTGGACCCCGGAGCATACACTACCGGGATATTATGTTCAGTAGCGGCCTTTACATCAATATTATCCAGGCCCACTCCGTGCCGGCCGATAACTTTGAGCTTGTCTCCGGATTCAATGATAGCCCTAGTAAAAGGACTCACCCGCACAATGGCCCCGTCAGCATCCTTAATAGCCTTCTTGACCACACTCTCTTCGGTACTTTCCGCTATAACTACCTCGGCTTCTTCCCTGAGCCTGGCAATGGCATCAGGATGAATGGGCTGAGTCAGCAACACTTTTTTCCCCATATCCTCTTCACCTCTTTTTATATACTTGGTCCAATCCTTGTTATGGCAAATTCATAGTGTTTTAGAACCTCTGCCTTGGTCAATTGCCCACCGGCCACGGCCCGCATCAGGTCGTAGATTCTCTTGCCCACCTGGTCAATTGTCTCCTCGCCGCGAATTATCGTCCCAGCATTAATATCCATGTTTTCCTCCATGGTTTCGAAGGTGCGGGGATTGCCGGTTATTTTTATGACAGGAGCTATCGGACAACCCACCGGAGTACCTCTCCCAGTTGTAAACAGGACCAACTGGCAGCCTCCTGCCACCATGCCAGTAACAGATTCCACATCCTGTCCCGGAGTATCCATGACATAGAGCCCCTTGCCAGGCGGAGCCTGGGCGTATTTCAAGATCCCTTGAACCTGACCTGTACCGGCCTTACGGAGACAGCCCAGGGATTTTTCCTCGATGGTGGTCAACCCTCCGGCTATATTACCCGGCGAAGGCTGGGTTCCCCTCAGGTCTACTCCCATGCGGACAGCGTCACCTTCGGCAGACCTGACAATAGCCAGCAGTTCCTGGGCTACTTCCCCGGAAACGGCTCTCCTGGCCAGCAGGTGCTCAGCCCCAATGATTTCTGCCGTTTCCGAAAGGATTACTGTACCTCCATCTGCTAACAGCATATCACTGGCTACCCCTACGGCGGGATTACCGGCCAGTCCGGAAGTAGTGTCGGACCCGCCGCATTCCAGACCCAGTACCAGGTCCTCCATGGAAATTGGCGCCAGAGGCACCGCACGGGCCTGCCTGACCAGTTTTTCCGCCAGATCAATGCCCTGTCTAACCGCTTTGCTGGTACCTCCAGCTTCCTGTATAACCAAGGTTTCCACCCGTTTCCCCCCGGCTGCGATTTCCCCGGCCACCATTTTGGCCTCCATTTTTTCACAACCCAGGCCAACTACCAATACACTTGCCACATTGGGATTCAGCGCCACACCCACCAGTGTGCGTTTTGTCTGTTCAAAATCCACCCCCAGCTGCCCACAGCCATGGGGATGGACTACGGGAACAACTCCCTCCACAGAACGGAAAATACGGTCTGCAACTTCATTGGCACATACAATGGTGGAAAGAATTAACACATGATTACGAATCCCGGCCCTTCCGTCAGGCCGCCTGTAGCCCCAAATATCCATGGGATGCTTCCCCCCTTCACCTGTCACAGCTGTTCCTCTTGCACACCCATTTGCAAATCGCCCCGTCCCCGGTTGCTCACCATATTGTGCACATGGACGTGCTCACCCAGCTTGATATCAGTAACGGAAGTGCCTATAGGCTCACCGTATTTAATTACTTCCCGGCCCTTAGGTATAGGCGCTATAGCCACCTTATGGCCGAAAGGCACATCTTGAGCTATTCTGAGCAGAGTATCCCGGCCTGCAATACAAACCCGGATCTCCTCGCCCGCCTTTAGATCCTCTACAGCCGTAGCAACATTATCCAGGAAGTCGATGACCACAACCATGCCCCTTTGCTCAGACTCCACAGCAACATCTCCCTTCTCCGGTTACTACGGGAATTGTGATTACGCCATAAGGCAGTACCCATACCGTGGCCTCAGGCCCCAGTCTGGCAAAAGCACGATCCAGGGCTTCTTCCATAGTAGAAATGGGTGTAAGCAGGAGTTCCCGCAATGTTGTGGCGGGAATAGCTGAACCAACTATCATTAATTCCGCATATTTGAGAATTCGTGCCAGGACAAATATTTTGTGTTCACCAGGAGCAAACCCCTCCCGTCTGGCCTTCTCCAGAGCTTCATCAGGTGTCTTGACTGTTTTCATCCAGGTGTGGTAACCCTCATGCCCGATGCCGTCCTGACAGGGAGCAGGAATTATTAGTGCACCTCCTGGCTTTACAAGGGGCATAGGGCCAAAAATACTCGTGTTTACCGCTCTGCTAGCCTGATACAGATCCCGGTCCTTGGGATATCCCGGGGCTGCGATGACAATATCGGCCTGGCGGTCCACCTTCACCTCAAAAACCTTCCGGGCAAATTCTACTCCGGCAGCATGGGCCTTTACGGGGTTTCCTGCCACTACTTTGAGAACTTCTTTCTCCTCGTTTAAGACCATATTGACAATAAAATCTAATCCCACCATCCCGGCGGCCTCTTCCAGGAATTGTCGGAAGATATTGCCTTCGAGGACCCCCAGGCGGGTTCGGGGGTGATCCAGAACCTGGACATTATGCGTTGCGGCGATTGTACGAACCCCCGCTACCCCCACAGCCAAACTTTTTACTCCACCGCTGTACCCCGCAAAGAGGTGGGGCTCAATGGAAGCCGTAGAAATGCGCAGGTCCGCATCGGCTACAACCTTGTTGAGCTCAACAGGTATACCCTGAGTGGGAGTATCGCCAAGGTATTTAAGAGTCTCAGGTTCAAAGGCAAAATGGTTGATGATTTTTACCCTTCTTACCACCTCTTCCCCGTACATCTCAATACACTCTTCCTGGTTATTGGGACGGTGGGTCCCGGTAGCTATGACCAAGGTGATATCGTTATCAGGAATACCGGCCTGGTTTAACTCATCTAAAAGAAGGGGAAGGATGACATTTTCATGTAAACTACGGGTAATATCTGTGGGAATAATTACCACTTTCTGCCCAGGCCTTGCTAACTCAGAAAGCCTGGGACAACCGATGGGGTTCCTGAGGGCGGCAAGGATTGCTTCCTTGATATCATGAAGGGGTTTTTGCTGTTCAGGAGTAATAATTCCCAACAAATTTTTGTCTGGTATTTCAAACTGTAGATCCTTCTTACCAAAGGGCACACTGACCAACATAGCAATTCCTCCATTTTCCCCTGGACTGCTCCGTAATTTTGCTTAAACTTCTTACTCCAATCAGGCCTTTGCGTTATTAACAGTTTCCCGTACCAACTTAGCCTTTTGCATAAATATAGACAAAACTAACAGCCCCAAGCCGATGATATCTGTGACAAAGCCCCCGTCAATCAATAACAAGGCACTGCTAAAAAGCATAGCCCGTATCAAATAATTAGCGCGGGTTACCATATAACCTTGAATTGCACCGGCAAGGCAAATAACCCCAACAGTTGCAGTCGCAAAGTTACCTAAAATTAGCAGCACACTGTCTGCCTGGAACACGAGACCAGTGGAATAGACGAACATAAAGGGCACGATAAAACCAGCTAAACCTAAACGTACTGCTGTCCAACCTACTTTGGTGGGATCGGCACCTGCTATCCCGGCACCGGCGTAGGCAGCAAGAGCCACCGGTGGAGTAATAGCAGAAAGTACTGCATAATACAGCACGAACATGTGAGCGATAATAGGATCCACACCCAGTTTAACCATGGCAGGCGCGGCTACGGTACCAGCCACAATATACGCTGCGGAGGTGGGCATGCCCATACCGAGGATCATACAGGCAACCATAGTCAGGAACAGGGTGGGGATTAACTTGCCTGCCGAAAGCATTAAAATCATGTTAGCCAGCTGCAGTCCCAGACCAGTAATGCTGACAACCCCAACGATTATACCTACGACAGCACAGGCAATAGCTACTCCCACGGCTCCGCGGGCACCTGTATCCAAAGATTTTACTAACGACATCAGGTTCATTCGTGTATGTTTCCTTAAAAAACTGACGATAACCAGGGCGATGATACTGTAGAAGGCGGCAAAGGACGGTGTATAATCAGCAAACAATAAATAGATTAATAGAATGATAGGCAGTATCAAATGTCCATTTTCCTTTAATTCTACTCGTGCACTGGGTAACTGATCCTTGGGTATACCGCTAAGTCCTAGTTTAAGTGCTTCCAAATGAACATTAACCCACAGAGCTAGATAATATAAAACGGAGGGAATTAAGGCTGTAATCATGACAGTTTTATAAGGAATGCCTAAAAATTCTGCCATGATAAAGGCGGCAGCTCCCATGACGGGAGGCATGATCTGCCCACCTGTTGAGGCTACTGCTTCTACGGCCCCGGCAAAATAGGGCTTGTAACCGATACTCTTCATCAAAGGAATAGTAAAAGCTCCCGTAGTAACAACGTTCGCTGCTGCACTACCGTTAATCATCCCTAAAAGACCACTGGCAATGATTGCTACTTTTGCAGGTCCCCCAGGCCTGTGACCAGCAATAGCCATGGAAACATTAGTGAATAATTTGGATAATCCTGTCTCACCTAAAAACGCGCCGAATAAAATAAACAAAAATATATATGTAGAAGAAACACCGAGAGCAACCCCGTATATACCTTCTGCACTAATGTACATATGATCTACTATACGTTGAAAGCTGTAACCGCGGTGAGCTAAAGAACCGGGCAGATAAGGCCCAAGGTAGGCATAGGCGAGAAAAACCATCGCCAGCAGTGGCAATTCAATCCCGATGCAGCGCCTGGCCGCCTCTAAGACCAGCACAATGGTTATAGTACCCATGATTATGTCCATATTGGAAACTAATCCTGCCCGCGCAGAAATGGCATCAATATTAAATAATAGATACAAATTAACACCTAAGCTTATTGCTGCTAATAAAAAATCTAAAGGACCGGCTTTTTTCTGGCTGGACTTCTTCCAGAAGGGGTATAAAAGGAAGATTAAGACCATAGACAAGCCCAGGTGGATCATACGCTGTTTATTGGTAGGCATTGTACCGAGACCAGCCATGTATAAATGGAAGAGCGACATTATTACGGCGGTGCCTGTAACGATCTTGGAGGCAAGTCCTTGAAGTTTACGCACTCTAGCTTCCGCCTCATATTTGCGCATTAGCTCATCCATATCAACTTGCTCTGGGCCATTTACAGTAGATTTGAGATCTTTTTTATCTTCTTCAGCCACGATGTTCGTTCCCCCTTTATTTAAAATCCAAGCTGCTTCTTTGTAATATTACGTCTGCCGGTTCTGCCAGTAGAGCAGGTAGTTTACACCATACTCTACTGGTCACAAAAACACGGCAGTAAATCTATTTAATGTTTTTCTCTCTTAACTACTTAATAGCTCCAATTTCTTTAAGATATTTTTCTGCACCGGGATGTAAGGGGACTGTTAAGCCGTTTACGGCATTTTCTTTTTTCATTTCTTTGGCCGCCTTATGGGCAGCTACCAGATCAGCCTGATTTTCATAGAGGGCTTTGGTAAACTTGTAGACCAAATCTTCAGGCAGGTCTTTGCGTACAAAGATATAGTTAGCCACCGCAAAAGTCTGGACGGGCTCAGGCTGGTTGGGGTAGGTATTGGCAGGAATCACATACTTAAAGTAAGCAGGATTCATTTTCTGTAACTCAGCAATTTTGTCATCGGGGAACGATAAGAGTTCATATTTACCTGAACTCATTAAGTCCATAACGCTGGCTGCGCCGATACCGGCAATAAGGTTAGCACCGTCAGCCTGGCGGTTTTTCATGAGTTCTACTGCCTGGGCTTCACTAGCAAATTCAGGTTTGAAGTCTTTCTTTTCCAGGTAATCCAGACCATAGATTTTCGCCATATCCCGGCTGTTAAGCTCCGTAGCACTGCCGGAAGCACCGACGGCAAAACTCTTGCCTTTAAAATCGGCAAAGCTCTTTATACCAGAATCCTTACGTACAGGTATTTGCATGACATTAGGATACATGTAGGTAACGCTGGCTAAGTTACTATATTTTTTATCAAAACCACCCTTGCCATCCAAGGCGTCTTTAGCAATACCTGCTTGACCAAAACCGAAATCCGCTTCTTTATTTTCTAATAGACGGACAATAACAGGTGTACCTGCTGTAGACTGGGCTGAAGCTTTAAAATCATTAGGATATTTGGTATTCAACATTTGGGCAATAGCATTAGCTAATAAGAAATAAGTACCTCCGCTGGTAGCTCCGCAAATTTGTATCATAGCGGGTCCTTTTGCCTTCTCACCCTTAGGTGCATCCGTCTTGGAACTGCAGCCACCCAACAAAGTTACCATAAAAGCAAGCACAAGAATCAACGCGAAAACCTTTGTATTCCTCTTTGACATTTAAAACATACCTCCCATTCTTTTAAAGTTGGATTTGTTTTTAATTCCAGGATGCTTTTCCCTTCACCCCCTTTGGTATTTAGTTTTTTAGTGTACATATTGTACCTGAAAAGTACACTATTTTCATAATGTCATCAGGTTATATTATATGTTGTTATATTCTATAGACTTTATATTATTCCTTCTGTGCCTCTTGCATTTTTTTATTTTTTTTATTTTTTCGTTTATTAGCTATATTCTTGTTATTACCCTTGGAATCATGTTTCGTCCATCGTTCTTCTCTAATAGGCTCCGTCTTGAGATAGTGCAATCTATACAAATATACCTGTTGCCCCAGGTATTTGCTATGAAAGGCGCCCGTGGATCGACGTTAACGGGGCCACGCGGAGGAAATTATCCAAAGTATCGATAAATGCCCATCAGGGGCAGCAGCGATGACCGAACCAAAATAAACATGGCAGGTAGCAGGCACTTCCTTCAGCTATATCCTTAATAAAAAACACTTGACAGAGCCTATTCTCTACCTGATAATGTAAAAATAATGTAAATATAATTGCACCCTTATGATTTACTATCTTAGAAGGGGGACTTTTCTTTGAACTTCCCGCTGCTACAAGCCAAAAAACAGGGTGAAGCCCGTTACCATCTGGGGCTCTTACTTACTACTACGATCTGGGCCAGCACTTTCATCAATATTAAGATTGTCCTGCTCCAGGTTCCTCCCAATACTTTAGCGTTCCTGCGTTTTGTCATAGCCAGCCTGGCTCTGGGTTTTTACATAAAATACAAGGGGTACCCCCTCATACCGAGGAAAGATTGGCCCCGTGTGGCCTTATGCGGCCTGACGGGTATTGCCCTCTATAATTTCCTGCAGAACCAGGGACTGCGCTATGCCGGTTCCACCGATGCGGCTATTCTCGCCTCCATGGCACCTGTCTTCATGGCCCTCCTGGCCTGGGCTTACCTCAAAGAAAAAATTTCCTCCCGCCAGGTAGCAGGAATTATTATGGCCTTTACCGGCTCCGCCCTGGTAGCCACCAAAGGCTCCCTGGAAAGCTTAACTTTAAATCCCACCCAACTCTTTGGTGACTCCCTCATCCTGATTACAGGAATTTCCTGGGCCATATACAGTACCAGTGTGAAAAAACTCCTGGACCGTTATCCTGTCACCTCTGTCCTGGCCTATTGTACTTTTGCCGGTACCATTTTCCTTGCTCCCCTGGTTCTACTGGAATACCCCGTTAACCTGGCAGCCGTGGACTTATGGGACTGGCTGAATATCGTTTATTTAGGCCTCATGGCCTCCGCCCTGGCCTACCTCCTCTGGAATGCCGGACTGGCGAAAGTTCCTGCCGTTACGGCCGGGGCTTACCTTTATCTCCTGCCCGTCATCGCCGCTGTCATTGCGGCTATCTTTCTTCAAGAGACACCGGGCTTCTTCACCATTGCGGGCGGCCTCTTAGCCCTGGTGGGTACTTATTTTGCCAGTAAGTAAGAAGGAAAACACGTACGTGCACTTAATTAACTGTTGTGCTTTTCTTCTTTCAAAGGGAACCCCTGCGTTCCCTATGACGTTCCTCTGTTACCCTCCTCATCTAAGCTTAAGGGACTGCGTCCCCTAACACCCCTAAAATCAGATAGTATTACTATCTGATTTTAAACCAAAAAGCGTAACAGGTAGAATTTACCTTGTTACGCTTTTTGGTTATCTTCCCCCATAACGAACATAGGTCATTTTAAGAAACCTTGTAAGATGGTTTCCTCAGCTTCCTTCTCGGAAAGACCCAGGGACATCAATTTAATAACCTGTTCACCGGCAATCTTACCGATGGCCGCTTCATGGACCAACTGGGCGTCGGAATGGTTAGCCGCTATCTCCGGTATTGCCCGGACCTGGGCTTCGTCCATAATGATGGCATCACACTGGACATGTCCACGGCACTTGTTCTGCCCAACCACGCGTGGATAAAAGATTTGCTTTGACCTGTCCTGGGCTACGGAGCGGGAAATAACCTGGGTGGTAGCATCTTCCCCTGTCAGTTCAATTAAAATATCGGATTCGGCATACTGGTCCCCATGGGTGAGCATGCGCTCCGTGATGACGAGATGGGCCTTCCTTTCCAGACGTGCCTCTGTATAGCGTTTCGTATTATCGACACCTCTAATCTGGACCAGTTCCAGTTCGGCCGTAGCCCCCTCTTCCAGATGAAGGACGGTCCTGGGGTTGAGGACCTTCTTCCCTGTACCTTCTCCTTCCCCGTAGTGTTTCTCGACATAACGCATGCGGGCCCCTTTACGGATGAAAAACTCATGAATACCGTTATGCTCAGCCTTTTCACTGCCGGGGTTATGGATACCGCAGCCTGCTACCACTAAGACATCGGCCCCTTCCCCAATCTCAAAGGTGTTGTAAACCATATCCTCCAGGCCTTCTGCTGTGAGGATAACGGGAATATGCACACTCTCACCTTTCGTGCCGGGCTTAACAATAATGTCTATGCCCGGCTTGTCCTCTTTGGCCTTGATCTCAATGTTGGCCGTGGAATTACGCTGGACACCCATGCCGTTTTTACGAATATTGTACGCCCCCTGGGGAATTTCGTGAAGGTCGGCCACCTGGGCCAGGATTCTTTTATCTATTGCACTCAGCATTGTTATCAGCCCTTTCAATACAGTCTTTGCTGCAGGCGCAGCCGGCCTCGTCCATAATCAGGGGCCAGATTTGTTCCTTAGTCCCTTTTTGTTTCACACTGCCCTCGGCAATCATAATGATTTCATCGGCCAGGCTTAAAATTCTTTCCTGGTGGGAAATGATGATCATAGTTGTAGCATATTTTTTGTGCATGGTCTTAAAAGTTTCCGTCAAACGACCAAAGCTCCACAAATCAATACCGGCCTCGGGTTCGTCGTAGAGGGCCACTTTCAGTTTCCTGGCCAGGAGCGTGGCGATTTCAATGCGCTTCAGTTCTCCCCCGGAGAGGCTGGCATCTACTTCTCTGTCCTGGTAATCCTGGGGACATAGACCTACATCAAAGAGGTAATTACAAACATTGCCGAAGCTGTTTTTGCCGCCGGCCAGCTGGAGCAGTTCTTTTACTGTTAACCCTTTGAACCTGGGAGGCTGCTGAAAAGCATAACCTACCCCCAGGCGGGCTCTTTCCGTTATACCCAGGTCAGTAATATCCTGCCCGTCCAGGATAATTCTCCCGTAAGTTGGGCGGTAAATCCCCATTAATAATTTGGCCAGGGAGGATTTGCCTCCCCCGTTGGGCCCTGTGATCACATAGAAACGGCGGTCCTCCAGGGTCAAATTAATATTGTGCAGTATCTCCACTGCTCCTTTTTCCCCTTCTATGGTCAGGGATACGTCTTTTAATTCCAGCAACTTATCTTCACTCCTTTGAGGTAACACTTGTATCTTTTCCCATTTACACTTCTCCCTCTAACTAGTATTTCCTGCAAATCCGGTCAAATTTAATTGGTTTACAGGCCCAAAGAAAAAAGGTACAATACTATTGTTAACCTTCTTGGTTAAAAAGGTTAACAGTATAGTCAACTTTATTTAATTATGAACCGGAGGTAAGAGGCAGAAAATGAATGTAGAAAAAATACTGGTTTTAGGCAATAAAGTCCTGGCAGGCGAAAGCATTGACTTTACCGAAGCTGTAGCACTTAGCAAAACCGAAGAGAGCGATATCCCTTTTCTTACAGCCATGGCCAATAAAATCCGGCAGCAGTTTGTGGGTAATGAGGTAGACCTCTGCTCCATTGTCAACGGACGTTCCGGCATGTGTTCCGAAAACTGCTCTTTCTGCGCCCAATCGGCTCATCATAAAGCACAAATCGAAGTTTATCCCCTTATGGAGGAAGATAAACTGTTAAAAGCCGCCCTTGAGGCCGAAACTAACGGCGCCCTGCGTTTCAGTATTGTCACCAGCGGACACGGTGTGGCTTATGACCAGGATTTGCCCCGTATTATCAAGGGGCTGCAGCGGATTAAAGCTGAAACCAATTTAAAGTTATGTGCTTCCCTGGGAACCCTCACCCTGGATCAGGCTTTACAGCTTAAAGAAGCGGGAGTGGAACGGTACCACCATAACGTGGAATCGAGCCGCAGTTTTTATCCTTCGATCTGTACCACCCACACTTATGATGAAAGAATTCATACCATCAGGGTGGCCCACCAGGCCGGTTTGGAGGTTTGTTCCGGGGGAATTATCGGCCTGGGAGAAACCATGCTGCAAAGAATAGAGATGGCTTTTGAGTTAAAGGAGCTGGGTGTTCATTCAGTGCCTGTGAATATTCTTAATCCCATCAAGGGCACACCCCTGGAGAACCAGTCCCCACTGCAACCCCTGGAAATCTTAAAAACCTTTGCCCTGTTCCGCTTCATCCTGCCTGACCGGGGAATTCGTACTGCAGGGGGACGGGAGGTCAACCTGCGCGATCTCCAGGCCACTGCCCTCCTTTCCGGAATTAACGGGATGCTCATTGGCGGCTACCTTACCACCGGAGGCCGCAACTGCGCTATGGATTTAAAAATGATACGGGATTTGGGTTTAAAACCCCTTTCCGCAGTAAAAAAAGACAAATGTTAAAAAGTTGAGGTGCCAGGCACCTCAACTTTTTAACATTCCTTTAACAAAGACTCAATTAAGAACGACATCCGACTATCGATTTCCGACCTCCGTTTCCCACAGAAAATAACTAGTAACTTGACCGCTGTTAGCTACGAATTAGTTAATGAAAGGACGTGAAGGAAATGGGACAGGTAAAAACAACTACTCCTTTAACACCTGAGCAGGTACAGGATTAAAAAGCCGGAGATCGTGTGACTATTACCGGAGTTATCTACACAGGACGTGATGCAGCCCATAAATATCTGGCCAAAACCCTGCAGGAAGGCCAACCCCTGCCGGTAGAGTTAACGGACCAGATTATCTACTATGTGGGGCCCTGTCCCGCCAGGCCCGGATAGGCTATAGGTTCCTGCGGACCCACCACCAGCGGGCGCATGGATGCCTATGCCCCTCTCCTGGTTGAAAAAGGGTTAAATGGTATGGTCGGTAAAGGTCCCCGCAGCCCTCAGGTGGTAGAAGCCATGAAAAAATACGGTGCCGTATATTTTGCCGCTATTGGCGGAGACGGCGCTACCATAGCCCGTTCCGTAAAAAAGCCGATGTAGTAGCTTCCCCGGAATTGGGGCCTGATGCTATTTACCGCCTGGAAGTTGAGGATTTTCCCTGTATTGTGGTTTAGACGCGGAAGGAACTGACCAGTATAAAATCGGTGTGGAAGTTTACCGTTTAGCTGAATAACTGTCAATGATAAAATATTATAAGAGTATCTGGTTTTTCAAACCTCACCCGGCCGGGTGAGGTTATTATTTTTTCCAATAAAATGAAAAATACTCCTTTTCATTATCTTAAAAACAAAATATAATAATGATGTAATATAAATTGCCCTTATCGGCACCATAAGGAAAGGGGGTGAATTGTTGAAAAAACGTGCAATAGTTTTATTGCTCAGTTTTGTGTTAATTTTCACTTTCGGCTGCGGTAACCCCCAAGGTGTCAAACAAAGTGCCGTATTCACACTGCCCGCCGCCCCGCAGGCTAAGAAGCTTGCCATGAACAGCAGCCTCTTAAGCCAGCAAAAACCCTCGGACCAGTGTATCCAGTGTCACACGAATCCCGAGACTATTGAAAAATTAGCAGCCAAGCCCGAGGGACCTAAGGAAGCCACAGGTGGCTGAGGTGCTCCGCCCCCTCCTCTCAGCGGGACTGAGAGATCACTGGTTTCCCCTGGCTTTATGGATACCAAACATGGCAATCTGGACTGCCGGACCTGCCACGGCGGGCAAAACTCGGCGGATATGACCCTGGCGCATAAAGACCTTGTAAAAGACCCCAGCGACACTGTTGGCGGCGGTGTGTGCGCCGAATGCCATCAAGAGATTGCCGACACTTTTAAAGATTCCTTACACTTTAAACAAACAGGTTTCGTTAAATCACTGGAGGAGTTTTCTCACGAAGGAATTCTTAATGAAGACGGTGCTTTGAAAGAGGCCTTTGCCGGGAACTGCTCCACCTGTCATGTCTCCTGCGGCGATTGTCATGTCAGCAGACCCAAAGCCCAGAGCGGCGGCCTTTTGGCCCAACACCAGTTTGTGATGCCTGATATGGAAAAGAACTGTGTCTTGTGTCATAGTACGAGAAACGGTGCCGAGTATACCGGTACTGTCGGAATCACTGCTGACGTTCATTACCAGAAAGGCCTGACCTGTATAGACTGTCATCCTGCTACCAACTTCCACGGCAGCAAACCGGAAGCTACCGAGATGATGTTGAAAGAGGATCTGCCTGATTGCCTGGACTGTCACAAAGATACATATGGTCCCGAGAGTAAAATCGAAGCCCATAAAGCCCATCCGGAAAACACTTTAAGCTGTCAGGTCTGCCATTCCAGTGCTACCAATAACTGCTTTGAATGTCATATTAATGTAAAGGAAGACGGTAAACTGGCCAGTCACTCGGAAGTCAAACTGATGTTCAAGATCGGCAAAAACCCTGCTCCCGACAAGTTACACCCGGAAAAATACATTACGGTAAGACATATCCCCACCATCAAGAACAGTTTTGACGCCCTGGGGAAAAACGCTCTGCCCAACTTTGATGAGATTCCCAACTGGAAGCTTTCCCCTACGCACAACATCCAAAGGTTTACACCACAAAACAGCGACTGTGAGACCTGCCATTCTACCAAAGGACTCTACCTCACTAAGGAAGACCTTAGACCCAGTGACAGCAAGGCTAATGAAAAACTCCTGGTGGATAAGTAACCACCTGGCGGTGGTTACCAAATCATAATGAAAAGAAAGAGGAGGAATTATTCATGTTCAAACGGTTAACTGCGATTGTTTTAGTACTGGTATTAGCCCTCAGCCTGGTGGGCTGCGGCGGTTCTAAGCCTGCTCCCGCTCCTGCTCCCGCACCGGCTCCTGCCCCTGCACCGGTGGATAAAAACGCCATCGTTAAAGAAGCCGTAGTAAGATATTTTGCAGACATTGCTAAAAGCAATAACATTATCGAACCCAAACAGTTGAAGGAAACCATGGATGCCCAGGCCGGCAGCGTATTTATCCTCGATATCAGAAAACCCGAGGACTTCGCTAAAGGCCGTATTGCCGGCTCTACCAACATCGGTTTTGCCAAAGTCGGGGAAAACCTGGATAAACTCCCTAAGGGGAAGCAAATCGTAGTGGTCTGCTACAGCGGTCAAACCGCCGGTCAAACTGTAGGCGCTTTAAGGGTCCTGGGCCTGAATGCCGTTTCCCTCAAAGGTGGATTCCCTTCCTGGGAAGCTGAAAAGTATCCTGTAGAGAAATAAAAAAGCCTTTAACAATGTTTAAACTGATACATTAAGGACGAATATAGTTTCCTGTTCGTAATAAACGACCTGGTAAAAAAGAGCTGTGCAAGACTTTGTACAGCTCTTTTCATTCACACAATATTATTCTAATTGCCGGAATTTTTTCATATAAAAGTTGCACTATTAGTTATTATAGTATATTATGACATTGTAATAATAAGAACAATCCTTGTGAGGGGTATATTATATGTCCGAAACAATGACAATGACAGAAAAACAAAAGAAAATCCTGGAATCTAAAGCTGAAATACTCAAGGCTCTAGCCCATCCCGTCCGTTTGTGTATTGTACGAAACCTCTTAGAGACAGGCGGCTGTAACGTTACAAAGATGCAAAGCTGTCTCTCATTACCTCAGTCCACTATTTCCCAGCACCTTGGGAAGTTAAAAGCTTCCGGTATTATTGAGGGTAGAAGAAGCGGCACGGAAATTACCTATAGTGTTATTGATAATGATGCCATTACCGTTGTCAAAGGATTAATACCGGAGTTATTGCCAAACGAATAATTTTCTTTTTAAAAACCGCATGCATCCAGCTTGCGTTTTTTCTTTTTATCTACATTTCTTATTTATAGCTGTGCAGGCCGGGAAGCAGCAGGTTTACCCCGAAGAAGGTAAAAAGTACAGCTAAGAACCCGCCTATAGCCAGGTAGATGGCTTTCTTCCCTTTCCAGTTAGCCACGAAGCGAGCGTGAAGATAAACGGCATAAACAAACCAGGTTATTAAGGACCAGGTTTCCTTGGGATCCCAGCTCCAGTAACTCCCCCAGGCATATTCAGCCCAAACAGCGCCCGTTACAATGCAGAGTGTTAAAAAGGGCATCCCTACCATGATAATCTTGTGGGTTAAATTATCAAGGACTTCCAGCTGAGGTAAGTTCCTGGCAAAATTCCCGCCTGCCCCCTCCTTAATGAGGTAAAGAAGAGCTACGGCAAAAGATACGGCAAAAGCCCCATAAGCCATGATAGCGGTGAAAACGTGAAAGTACAGCCAGTTGCTACGCAGGGCCGGCATCAAGGGCCTGGACCCCTTCTCAATCATTAAAAGCCATAGAGTCATAGAAAAAACCATGGGAAGAACGATAACCCCTAATTGCTTCAGTTTATATTTATATTCGATGAACAGGTGAATTCCTACAATACTCCATAAGAAAAAGAGCCCGAACTCAAACATACTGGCCAGGGGAACTCTCCCCACCCCTATGGTATAAACAACAAGGGCCGCCGTAGTACCTAAAAAACCTATTGAAGATGCACCTGATGCTACTTGTGCCTTGGCCTCCGAATGGTTGAAAAAATTAAGGATATAAAAGATGGCTGCGGCTAAAAAGAAAACCCCGGAAGTGGTCAGTAAATAGAGTAATGTGGTTTCCACAAACGAACCCCCTTTATAATAAAGCAGTCATTTCTTGGTGCAGTTTCTCCTGCACGCTTTTATTCCGGCAGATTACCTGGAATTTTGCCAATTGTTTTGTGTGATTAAACCCTATTTTAATCTCGCGGTAGCTTCCGGTCCAGAAAAGAAAAGAAGCCAGGGTCATTAGGAAGAATCCGCTCATGACCACAGGGGTTCCGGGGTCTGTCTTCACCTTCAGTACCGTATAGGGTTTCTCCCCCAGGTATTTCAAAATAGTAGCGTTGGGGAAATTAATGACGGTCCCTTCTTTCAATTCATAAGTGTCATACTTGGTATGGTTCTCGTAAACCTTTAACACATAACCCATCCCCGGAGCTTTCTCTATCTTAAACATCCTCCCCGCCAGGGACAACACCTTATTGAGGGGAATGATGTGCTTACCTTCCGCTTCTCCCTGCACTTCTATCAGATGGTTATAGCCATACCCGCTCTGGTAAAAGGTCATCCCTTTATATTTAAAGGGATGATTTACTTTTGTTGTCCCCTCGGCCACGATGCTTTCACCTGCCAGCAGGGCGATGGCTGATTCCCAGTTATCAACAGTTTTATCCTTGTCATACACAGTCTGGAAATCCTTGATTTTAAGAAGAAGGTGAGTTTTGGCCACCTTCTCCGGGATAGGGGTAACATCACCCACATAGCCGCCCACATTGATTGATTCACCTGTGGAACCGATCAAAGCCCCCAAAAAAATAACAATCAGCGAAATATGCAGCAAATGGGGAGCAATCAGGTACAAAATACCTTTGCGGGCTATGATGCAACTGTAGTCTTTTTGGGTCATAAGGTTTACTTTATAACCCTTATTTCTTAAAGCCTCCAGGATTTTGGCTTCCCTGTCTCGCGAACTTTCTACCTTAATTCCTTCTTCCACGGGGAACTCTTCCTTTTCTTCCGGAGAAAAACCCTTGATTTTTTCCAGCAAACCCGGTATACGCCGGAAAGTACACACAGTCAGATTAATAGTCAAAAGCAAGAGCAAACCATTAAACCAAAAGGATTTATATATGGTAGATTGGGGCTGGAGCGTTCCCGCAATGGATGCTATGATAATGAGCCCCATAATGATTAAACCCGCTTTCATCGAAGAAAAGAATTTCAGCATATTCTCTCACATCCCTGGAATTTTGTGTGTTTACTTTTATTGTAAATTTTAACCATAATTCACCCACCCTAGTGTGGCCTTTCCCCTTTCTTTTCGCATGTTCAATCTATAACTTAGTGTATATTTGCTTTTTATCCTATAAATTCCTGCTGTTTTGGGAGAAAAATTATTTTATTCTAATATTACGTTTTTGTTTCATTTTAATATTCAGTTATATTATTGACACTTATGTTTACCATAAGCTAATATTTTAGTATGTAGGAATCTTTTGTAAATTAAAGTGCAAGGGAGGTATGAAAGGGAGTGAAAAAACATTCGAAGGCTTTATTTATACTAGTTTTTGCCGTTTTTGTCCTGTCAGCGGCTTGTTCCAGCCCAAAGCCCCTGTCTCCTGCTCCAAATAACAGCACCATACAGGCTGAGCCTATCGATATTAGTCAAGCTGCCTATGTGGGCTCACAGACCTGTACATCCTGTCACGGCAGTACAATTATGGACTCATTTAATAAAACCACTCATGCCGCTTTATTCAAAGCAGCCGCCCATTATCCCGGTCTCAATTTAAATCAAACCATTACCGTTTATGATGATGGCAATAAGAATAAGCCTGTAAAATTGGATATTACCTTAACCCAGCCAGAGATTAACGGTATTATGGCCGACCGGCATCTTGTAGCTTCACTTAAGCCTGGTACAGGATTTACAAGTGATAGGCTGGGCTTATACCGTATTGCCGACCTGGCCCAAGAGAACAATGCCTGGAAATTAACCCCGGCTATCGAAAAAGATTACGATAAAAATGGTACAAAAGATTGGGGAGTCCGAAATTACGGAGACTGCGCCACCTGCCATAGCCCGGGATTGGCCGCCCAGGCTTTGCAGGCTCCCGGTTCCAACAAACTCACTGGTGGTATGAGCTGTGAAACCTGTCATGGTCCGGGAAGTGTTCATGCTGCTACAGGCAGTCCTGCAGCCATTGCCGTTAATGAAGATTCCTGCTACATATGTCATGCCGGCGGTGAAAAACCGGCTAATCTCACACCCAAACAGTCATGCCTGGAATGTCACAATCCCCACGGCAATGCCCGGGGGCTGATGTTCAAAGAAGATACTCTTAGCTGTGAATCCTGTCATGAAAGCGGCAATTCCGACCCCCATCATGCTGTATTAAAAACTCACTAACACAATTTTTTATCCCCCATACCCCTCTTGGTCTTAGAGGGTTTTGGTTACATTCTAAGGGGAGGGAACAACATGAATTCTTTACTGGTAACCCTCATTAATTATTACATAGACTTTATCGGTATTCTCTTTGCACTGGCTATTTCCGGAGTAGTACTGGGCGCGGCCGCTCATTATTTCATCATCGGTCCCCACGGCAAGAAACTGGCTAAACTCCCGCCGGAAATAATCCGTATGACTCTTTTGGAACGGTTTGCTCATTTTTTCCGTATGGTCAGCTGCGTACTCCTGGCCCTCACCGGCATAGCTTTTGCCACCTTTAAGGTTAATAACCTGGGCCTGAGTTACCAGTGGGCTCTCAAATTCCATATAGCCCTGGGCATCATTTTTACTGTGAGCAGTATTATCAGTATTGTTATGTACTTTAAAGCTTCCCTCTTTAAGAAATATGATCTGGAGTGGTTTAAGTATATGGGGGGCTATCTCACCAAAAAAGAAATGCACCTCCCTGCCGGGAAACTCAATGCCGGGCAGAAGGTCTTTTTCTGGTTAAGTGCAACCCTAAGTATTTTTATTATCGTTTCCGGTTATATCCTCGTTTTCCCCCAAAACTATCATATTAATATAGCTATGGTCGCTGCCCTCATCCACGGTCTTTCCGCCCTTATACTTTTTGCCGCCGTACTCGGCCACGCTTACCTGGGTACCGCCGCAAACCCCGGTACTTTCCAAGTCCTGCTGCATGGTAAGGTAGCCAGGGAATGGGCCAAAGCCCATCACCCCGAGTGGGTCAAGGAATTAGAGCAGAGTTCTGCTTCCGGTAAAACTGCTGTTACGTAGGAGCCAGCAGATAATTTAAAACCCCAGTCTTTCGACTGGGGTTTTCCTTTTATACCACGGGCATAAGTGCAACTAAGGCTTCTATCTTCGCCTTTGGCTCGGTACAAGCCAAGTTTTCTTTAACTTTCAAACAGTTCAGTAGAGAGGTATCTTTCACCCGTATCGGGCAGCACTACCACAATTCTCTTACCACTATTGGCAGGGTCTTTCGCTAACTGCAGGGCAGCAAAAGCAGCAGCCCCAGAAGAAATCCCCACCAGGAGTCCTTCTTTCCTGGCCAATTCCCTGGCTGTTTCATAAGCATCACCGGTTTTTACAGTAATAATCTGGTCGATGAGCGCAGTATCTAAAACCTGAGGAACGAAACCGGCACCGATGCCCTGAATTTTATGAGGCCCCGGGTTGCCACCGCTTAATACCGGTGAGTCCGCAGGTTCCACGGCTACAAACTGAACGTGAGGAAGTTTCTCTTTAATCACACTTGCCACTCCGGTGATTGTACCTCCCGTACCTACACCGGCCACAAAAATATCAAGTTTGCCCTGGGTGTCTTCCAAAATCTCCTGTGCTGTCGTTAACCGGTGGATTTCCGGGTTAGCCGGATTCTCAAACTGCTGCAGGATTAAAGAATTGGGATTTTGCTCCGCCAGTTCCCGGGCTTTTTCAATAGCCCCTTTCATCCCCAAAGGACCGGGAGTTAAAACAAGTTCTGCGCCATAGGCTTTTAAAAGCCTGCGCCTTTCCATGCTCATGGTTTCCGGCATGGTTAAAATCAGTTTTAAACCTTTGGCTGCGGCCACCATGGCCAGTCCTACCCCGGTATTACCGCTGGTAGGCTCGATTAACACTGTATCGCTGTTGATACGTCCCTCTTTTTCCGCTTGAGTGATCATATTAAGGGCGATCCTGTCTTTAATACTGCCTCCGGGATTAAAATATTCCACTTTGGCCAGTACTTCAGCCCCCATTCCCTCCGTTACCTTGTTTAAACGGACAAGGGGGGTTTTCCCAATGAGACTGGTAATATCATTATGAATCATTTTTTTATTCCTCCTATTTCCGACTATTTCTGTATGATTAGTTGTATTTTATCATAAGAATGGCTTTAGGAAAAGGGGGAAAAAAATAAAACCCCGGTTACCGGGGTTATTCCTAGTAGCCTTCGTTCACCAGGAAGGCAAAAATCTTGGGATCATTGAGGCACCAAATTTTTTTCATGGTTTCCTCATATTGCTTTTTATCTTTGTTCTTAGCTGCGGCCATCAATTCTTTGCGTAATTCGGCCACCAGCTCGGGGTGTTTAAAAGAATCCCTGTTATTATAAAGAAAACTGAACAATTCTTCCCGGGCCAGGCGCCGTGTATACTCATACAAACCAATGACCGAGGCAATGAAGACGATTAGGCCGAAAGCCAAACCGGTGTATAGGGTTAAACCACCGGTAAGAGAGGAAACTGCAAGCAAAACAAGAGCAATAGCTAAAGTGATAATCCCAGCATGATAAATGAACATTCTCTATCTCCTCCTATCCACCACTTGCCTATTTTTATTTTACCATATTGTTTGCTTGCAGCGTTTCTGTAAATTTCATCAGTGCATCAATTTTTTTATGAGCTTATTATAGAGTCTGATATTTTTGGCTGATAAGGATACAAGCTAAATCTCCAAAAGTTCTATCAGAAAACTCCAGGGTTGTTAAAATTATGGCGTACAGTTCCTGGATAAGCGCGCTAATAACTCCGGCCAAACTACCGGCCACTAATCTATCCTTCGTTCTGAGATTTTTCCTTTCTTTCACTTTTTAATACTTGTCTTTCCAGTACATCAACTACCTTGGCCAGTGGATTACCCTGCTTATACTTTTCCCAATATCATGCACTCCTATATCCTAACCATTCATTCATACCACTTCTGCTTTAGTATTTGTATCGGCAAGGAAATTAACAAAAATTAACAAAAGGGAAGGCTGTGCTACACACAACCTTCCCTTCTAACTATCTTCATTCCGGCAGTTTGGCCAGAGCGTCGTTTTTGCTAAGAAGTACTAAGGTGTCATCCTCTTCAATCAGGGCATCAGCTCCCGGGCCAACAATAATATTATCTTTCTTCTTAATGGCCATGACGCTGATCCCAAATCTGGCCCTTAAATTTAACTCTCCCAGTGTTTTATTGGTATAGGCGAAGGGGGCAATGATTTCTACAATACTGTATCCCGGTGAAAGTTCGATAAAGTCCATAACATTAGAGGTGACCAGATTGTGAGCCAGGCGGATGCCCATATCTTTCTCGGGATAAATAATTTTATCAGCACCTATTCTTTCCAGGACTTTACCGTGTAAAGCAGTTTGGGCTTTAGCCACCACATATTTTACACCCATCTCTTTCAGCATCACGGTGATCAAAATATTGGCCTCCAGTTCATGACCAATGGCCACCACGGCTACATCAAAATTACGAATTCCCAGAGCTTTCAGGGTTTCCTCGTCCCGGGCATCTGCCTGTACAGCGTGGGTTACGTCATGAACTACCGCCTGCACAGCACTTTCGGAGCTATCGATGGCCAGCACATCGTGGCCCAGAGCACTTAGCGTTTTGGCCACACTGGTGCCAAAACGGCCTAGACCAATAACGGCAAACTGTTTACGCATAATATATCCTCCTAACCTATAATGATTCTTTCTTCTGGATATTTAATCTGGTTCATGACCAAGGCTCTTTTCTGAGCCAAAGCAAAGGCCAGGGTCAAAGGTCCTACCCGTCCGCAGAACATCGTAAAGATAATGGCTAACCTGCCCAAAGAAGACAAATTAGGAGTAATACCCAGGGAAAGCCCAACTGTACCAAAGGCGGAGGTGACTTCAAAGAGGAGGGTTAGGACATCAGCTTCTTCCGTAATGGTAAGTAACCCGGTAACAGTCAAGACTAATAACATAGCCGTGAAAGTCATGGCTACCGCCTTTTGGATAATATCCTTGGGCAGAGTGCGCTCTTCCAGGGTAACGTGACAGTATCCTTTGAAAGTACTGGATACCGAGAGGATGATGGCCAGTAGAGTAGTAGTTTTAATGCCGCCACCCGTTGAGCCGGGTGAAGCCCCAATGAACATCAGCACGATAATAACTAATACGGTGGTATCCCGTAAATCGGGAAGGTTCACGGTATTAAAGCCGGCAGTCCTGGGCGTTACCGACTGGAAGAAAGAAGCAAGTACTTTAGCAACCGGATCCAGGCTTCCCAGGGTTTTAGGATTGGTGTACTCCAAAGCAAAGATGAACAAAGCACCTAAAAGAATCAAAACTCCCGATACTTTGAGCACAGCCCGGGAATGCAGGGTAAATTTACGTCCCCTGTTCACATAAGCATCCGAAAGAACAGCAAAGCCGATCCCACCCGTGATAATCAAGAACATAATGGTAAGATTAGTGGTAATATCGCCCTGGTAACGGGTCAGGCTGGAAAAATTGCCAAAGAGGTCAAATCCCGCGTTATTAAAGGCGGAAATAGCATGAAATACGCCAAAGTACAAAGCCTTCCCCCAGCCCAGGTCTGTAGACCAGCGCATGGTCAAAATCAGGGCGCCTAAAACCTCAATAACAAAGGAAATCTGGATAACATATTTAGCCAGGCGAACTATTCCTTCCAGGGAAACCTGGTTTAAGGCTTCCTGCAGGAGAAGGCGCTCTTTTAGGGTAATCTTGCGTCCCAAAATAATCGCGAAGAGGGTGGCGAAGGTCATAAAACCTAAGCCCCCCACCTGGATTAAAAGAAGTATCACGACCTGACCAAAGGTAGTGAAATATGTTCCTGTATCAACCACCACCAGGCCTGTTACACATACAGCGGAAGTAGCTGTAAAGAGAGCGTCAAGAAAGTTTAAACCCTGCCCGTTCAACGTTGCTACGGGCAAGGTTAAAAGCAGAGCCCCTATGAGAATAAGTAACGCAAAGCCCAGGACCAAAATACGCGATGGCGTCAGAAATTCCCCTTTTCGTTGTGGTTTCTTTTCTTGAGAGTAATTATTTAGAATAATGTTTTCCATAATACTTACCTACATAACAATAAGGGTTTCTAAAATTTCAAGAAGCTGATAGAGAAGAAAGATACCACCGGTTTTACCCACCATACTGTTGAGAATGCCGACAAGTTTACTTTTATGCAGTTTCACCTTGTCTTGATCCAGTTTCTTCTTGCTTAAAAGGTCGTATATTTGTTGTAATTCCTCTTTAATCTCCTTTTGTTCAATCTTTGGGAGATTAGTCTGATCCACATAGTTGACAATATCCTGGAAAGAAAGATGAAGCTTCAAATCCAGCTCCCCATTAGTGTCACAATGGAGGGAACAGTTGGGATGTAACTGAACATCAACACCGTCACTCAACACTTTTATACTATCCATTAGGATGGTAATAGCCTTGTCCAGACCTGACAAGTAGGCCTGGCGAATCTCCGCTAAGTCATGGCTTTCATCATCGTGGAGTTTTGGCGGTAGGTGATATTTAATGGAGTTAAATCTTTTTACCATCTCCCCCTGGGGGCCAAAGGCCCTTTCCAGGGTTTCCCTGGTTTTCTCCTGCCAAATTTGAAAATTAATATTATGACGGGAAAGTTCCTTAAGAGAATGGGCTGTTTCCACATGCAGCTTTAACGTCTTGACCAATAAGTCCCTGTTCACACTTGTCATCTCCTTGTTTCAATGAAAAGAAAAACCAGGCTTTATGAAAAGCCTGGAGGATTGATTCAAGCAAAGATAAGCGTACCTAAAGGCACACTTCTCACTACTTTTATCTCCTCCAACGCTTACGAGGTTAGCTGACGGATTCGGGCCGAAAGAGTTTAGCCCTACCTACCGTAGTAGGATTCACCCCAAAACTGTGGGTCCCCCGTTTCCCGTGGGAATTCAGCGCGTATTCGCTATTTACTGCATTATATAACGATTCGTACAGTTTGTACAGCGTTGGCTGGCTTGATCTCTGACATAGTTATTTTTCGATAAGTTTGGACTCTCTTAGATAAATCTGATATGGTGCTTGTTCCCTGCCGAGGAATATTTATTTCTGACCAAATAGATGTAAGTTGCCAAGGGCAATACTACAACTGTGATTAATTCGGCCAGACTTAAGTCTAACATACCGGTGCCCCACCTTTCCTCCCCTGGATTTAAGCTTTAAATTCGTCTTGTACACTTCTCCTTAAAGCCACAATTATTAGCATAATACTTTTCTTGTATAATTCAACGATTAAATTTTGTCCGGAAGATATAAACAATGTAACTAAAACCTGCTATACCAATCTAGCACCTTGAACGTCTGTTTCTCGTTCTTTATCACCCTTAATCACTGTCTTTAGAAAACGAAAAGCCCCCAAGTCACAGGAGTGGGAGCTTTTTCATGTCTTTTCATTGTTATTTAGCGGATGGCGTAATCCTCCGGCCAATTTCCGTCAATTCATTAATAAAACCGGACACAGGCCTGCCGGCAGCTATATCCCGGGCAATGTCTCTCAGGCGGGTAACAGTGTCGGCATCGGCGGTAACGTAAACGGTCTGGATATTTGGTACTTCATTTTTCACCACATTCGTTATGTCATTTTTCATTTGATTACTTAGCTGTCCTTTGACATTGGCATGTAAATCTACACCAACCCAGGCCTGGTTCCCGGAAATAACGACAGTAGCGGAGTTAATGTTTTGCATATCGGCAATCTTTTTAGCCAGCATGTCAGCCTTGGCATTTTCGTCAGCCCGCTGGGGTGGAGTTTGGGGTGCAGGGGCAGGTGCAGGTGCCGGAGCAGGCGGCGTAGGAGCCGGTCTCCGCTGCGGCGCACAGGCTGACGCGGTTATGATAGTAAACAGTAAAGTGAACACTAAAAAGAGTACTGCCCATTTCCTGTTAATCAGTTGCATATCATCACTCCTAATTATTTTATTTGATGTTTTCTTTAGTTTTCGCAAAGAGCAACAAATTATGTAACTCCGAAGGAATACCATAATTAAACAGAATTTTACCAAGAATTAAAGGAAAATATCTCAATGAGCAAGAATATGTTTAAAGAGCAATCTATCACTGTATTTGCATTACGTTTTACTAACAGCCGGAGGAGCGAAACGCTTATGACAAAAAAAGGTAAATTCATAGTATTGGAAGGCGTAGACGGGTCAGGCATTACTACCCAAACCAGCCTCTTAAGGACCTGGTTAGAGGAAAACGAAGCTATCTACGGCCGGACTTTTTTTACAAAAGAACCAACAGATGGCCCCGCAGGCGGGCAGATTCGACTGGCTCTGGCCAAAAGGCTTAAGCCTTTGGATGAAAGAATGATGGCCCTCCTCTTTGCTGCGGACCGCATGGATCATCTTTACTGCACGGGAGAAAATGAACAGAACAGCGGAATTGTCGCCAAACTGGAAAAGGGAATAAACGTCATTTCAGACCGCTATTACCTGTCTTCTTTTGCCTACCAGTCTCTGCAGGTAGACCTGGCCTGGCTGCGCCAGATCAACGCCTACTGTATCAAACCAGACCTCACAATCCTCTTGCAACTGCCCATCAGTGAATCTATAGAACGGAGAAGCCGGGCCCGTTTTCACGAGGAACTCTATGAAAGAGAAGATTATCTTACACAAATCAGCCGGAACTACCTGGAAATTGCGGGTAAACTGCAGGCTGAAGGCGAAAATATCTTGATTGTGAATGCCTTAAGGGATAAAAAGGATGTCTTCGCCGAAATACAGGAAGCCGTAAAAAAACTATTTACATAGAACATGCTACATGACTTAACTTCTAACCTCTAAAGTTCGCAGTTCGTAGTTGGCAGTGAGACTGCGTCCCAAACACCTAATTTAAGATAGTTATATGCTTTCTTAAATTACGAAAAAAGCCTGGACTTGTGTATCCAGGCTTCAATTGTTATTAACATTGAAATACATCTTTTAAAATATCATTGCCCTCATACAGGCCATTCCCAATCACGACGGTATCGACGTATTGTAGAACCTGGGCAACCTGCCGGGCCTGCCGGACGCCTCCTCCATAAACTAGATGAATCCTTCTCCGTCTCTGGCCCACAGCCTCCAGCAGCTCCATATCAGCGAAGCTACCGCTGAACTCTATATAGAATATAGGGAGATGCAGGATATTTTCTGCATAGTCAAGGTAGGCTAGGACATCCTCCTTCTCAGGAACAACGGCCGACGTCAATTCAGCCACGGCCGAATAGGGGTTAAACACCAGGTAACCCTCTACCGCCACCCTTGACCAGTCAATGAGATGCCCAAAAGATTTTAAAGCCCTTAAATGGGCGTCTCTCATCCATTCCAAATTTCCGGCATTCAGCACCAGGGGAATAAAGTAGTAATCGGCTTCCGGCGTGATACTTTCCAAAGAAGACACCTCCTGCAGCAAAGGCCCCCGGTAACCCGCCTCTTTGATTTGTTTTATGAGCTGCGAAGTATTAGTATAAGTTATACCCTGTGTCCCCCCCACTACGATGGCATCGAGGACCGGGCTTTTTACAAGCCTGTGGAGTTTGGTATTTTCCAGTGTTTTTTCAGGATCTAATTTGGCTATAGTTCGCCATTTAGACCAAGCAAAAGCCTTCGGCATAAATCCTCCATATTATTTAAAATCTCTCTATCACTTTTTTATATTAACACATTATACTTACGTGAAAAACTCGCCTCCCTAAGATCCACTGATGAGAACGAATACTAAAGAAAATATAGCAAAAGAAAGGAAGTAGACGCAAGCCCGGCTTGCGTCTACTTCCTTTCTTCAATGGTCACACTCATGTAAGCCGTTTTACCATTCCGGTGGATAAGTACAATCACCTTCTCGCCTATTTTAGCTTCCTTCACCGCCTGCTGGAGGTCTTCCGGTTTGGAGATGTGTTTCCCGCTAAACTCCAGGATGATATCCCCTCTCATAAGGCCTGCCTTCTCGGCAGGTGAACCCTCCTGTACGGCGCTGATCAAGACCCCATCCACCTTTTTGAGCCCGAAATATTTGGCAATTTCTTCAGTAACAGGCTGCAGGTAGACCCCTAACCAGGGCCGCACAACCTTGCCCTTTTCCAGGAGCTGGTCCAGCACTTGCTGTACAGTAGAACTGGGGATGGCAAAGCCGATACCCTGAGCATTAGCATTAATGGCTGTATTAATCCCCACCACTTCGCCGTTTAGGTTTAAGAGGGGGCCTCCACTGTTCCCCGGGTTAATGGAGGCATCGGTTTGGATAAGATCCTTAAACTCCCTCCCATCTATGTTAACTGGCCTGCCTTTGGCGCTGATCACACCTACGGTCACTGTATGATCAAGCCCATAAGGGTTACCAATGGCAATGACCCAGTTGCCTACTTTCATTTTATTCACATCACCAAATTCAAGGATGGGCAGGTCGTTTCCCGCTTCAATTTTGACCACAGCCAGGTCCAGTTCAGGATCGGCCCCTACAATTTTTCCAGGATAGGGTTCCTGGCGGCTGGTTAAGTACACTTTTATTTCCTCTGCCCCTTCTACCACGTGGTTATTGGTAAGGATGTAGCCATCCTTGGAGATGATGAAGCCGGAGCCAAGCCCGCTCCTCACCTGGGATTGGGGCTGGGGATTAACCCTGAAATTGTAGCCAAAAAACTCCCGGAAAAAAGGATCATCGAAAAAGGGGTCAACAGAGCGGCTCCTGCTCTTGGCAAGAGTCTCGATTTTCACCACCGCCGGTCCGGTTTTTTCCACAATCTGCTGAATGGTATCAGGGCTGAAAAAGGAAGCCGCTGTAGCAACCTGGGAAGACGTATCTTGGGCTAAGGCTGGTCGAACACTGCTCCAGGGCAAATCATAGCCCTTTACTGTAAGCCAGAAGCCGGCCGTAAAAATACCTCCCAGGAAAACGATTAATGTGTAAATCACAAGTAATTTGTTAACCCTTAAGCGATTCATGTAATGTCTCCCTCCTTAACCTGAATAGTACTTGTGAGCTCTACAAGGTTAAAAATACAGGCAAAACCTTAAAATAACCTGAGAAAAACAAAAGCATTTCATACCTTTCGGCCAACAGCGGTATTGCTTTTCCTGAAAATGGGAAAAGAAATTCTAAATATACTTCCCTGTCCTACCGTACTCTCCACACTTATTTCAGCTCCGTGTTCTACAGCAATCCAGCGGGCAATGGCCAAACCCAAACCTGTACCCCCGCCGGAGCGGGCTTTGCCCGCACGGTAAAACCGGTCAAAGATATGGGGCAAATCCTCTTGGGGTATGCCCGGTCCCTCATCGGCAAATAAGAGTTCAACCCTGTCTTCCTGCCGTTTTACAATTAATGTAACATTCTTGCCAGGCTGGGTATATTTAAAGGCATTATCCAAAAAAATGAACAGCAGTTGTTTAAAATAATCCACATCAGCTTTCAGCACCACATCTCCGGCCTCTTCCATCTCTATCCGGAAATGGTGGTTTTTACCCAAGAAACGGGCCTGGCGGGTTACCTCTTCCAGGACAGGCTTTAATTCCATTTCCTGCAGATTTAAACTCAAGCCCGAATCAGCCCTGGCTAAAGTCAAAAGGTCTTTCACCAGACGGGAGAGCCTTTTTGTCTCGGCAGAAATATCAAGAAGAACTTCCTTTTGCAACTCCGGACTCTCGTGAGAAAGCTGAAGAAGAAAATCAACATTTCCCTGGATAGAGGTAAGGGGTGTTCTTAACTCATGGGAAGCATCGGCCACAAACCTTTTCTGGGTCTGTAAAGATTCTTCCAGAAGACGGTAGGCCTCCTCCAAATTCTCCAGCATCTTATTAAAGGTTAAAGCCAGTTCCCCCAGCTCATCCCTGGGTCCTACATATTTCACCCTGCTGTGAAAAGCTCTATTTTCTCCAATAGTTTTAGCTTCCCGGGTCAGGTGGCCAATGGGGCTCAGCGCTTTCCCTGACATAAACCAACCCAAGGCCAAAGCCAAAAGCACAGAGATGAATCCACCAAATACAAGAATATTCTTCAAACGGCCTAAAGCCAGTGTCAATGACTTGAGGGGCCTGGCCACCTGTAAAAAACCAACGATTTCCCTTTCTACAATCAGCGGTTTGAGAATCATTTTAAATTTCTCTTCTCCTACACTGAAGGTTTGGAAAGCAGTTCCCTTTTTCAGCATTTCCTGTACGGCTTTTTCATCCACGGGCAGGGAATAATTCCCCAGATTTTTGGAACGTACGGCGATTTCCCCCTTGAGGGCCACTACCTGGAGATAAACATCAGGGGCCGCAAAGACCTCCACATCAGGCAGGACCACCTGTCTTAGAAAGAAAGGCAATGTGCCTACCACTTTTGTTGATTTAACGACTTCAGTGGCTTTAGCTTCAAGATAACGGTCTATTTCTGCCATTAAAGAGCGCTCTAGTAAAAAATAGACAGCACTCCCCAAAACAACCAGTACAGCCAGTAAAATGCCCGTATACCAGAGGGTCAAGCGCCAGCGAATGGGCATAGTGTTTCCTCCTACTCTTTTAAGACGTATCCCACACCTCTTACCGTATGGATCAGGCGGGTCTCCCCTGCCTCTTCCAGCTTGTGCCGTAAATAGCCGATATACACTTCCAGGACGTTGGATTCTCCTTCAAAATCCAAACCCCACACCGTATCCATCAATTTTTCCCTTGTTAAGACCTGGCGGGGATGGGTAATAAACAGGGCTAAAAGATCAAATTCTTTAGCCGAAAGCGTGATGGGACGCTTGTCACGCCAGACCTGGCGCGTAGCCATATTTACTTTTAAATCCTTGAATTCCAACACAGCCTCCTCTTTAGCACGATACCTGCGTAAAAGGACCCGCACCCGTGCTAACAGTTCCTCCAGGGCAAAGGGCTTAACCAAGTAATCATCGGCCCCGCAGTCCAGGCCTTTCACCCGGTCCTTAACCTCATCCCTGGCCGTCAGCATGAGAATAGGTGTATCGATGACTTCCTTTAAACGCTGGCATAACTCATAGCCATCCAACCCAGGAAGCATAATGTCCAGGATTATGACGTGAGGTTTTTCTTTCATCACCACATCCCAGCCCTGGATTCCATCTTCGGCGGCAGCTACCTCATACCCCGCATATGTGAGGCTGCGCATGAGCATGGCCCTGATCTTGGGGTCGTCATCAACGACGACAATTTTTTTAGCCTCCATCTCCTGTAGTTACCTCCCCATCCATTGTGTCAGCCCTATTCTACCATATGGAATTTTAAAATTGCCAGTCCAACAGGCCCCCATAGTTCCTTACACCTTCGCACATATGCCCATTGTATTTTCTTTGAACACCAATTGTTAATTTATTGTTAATTAGTTGAGGTGCCAGGCACCTCAACTTAACTCAGCTGAGAGTTAGGAGATAGTTTTACGGTTATACGGTTATAATAAGGTGTGGAGGTGGGTATATGCGTTTAATAGCGAGATTTCCTAATAAGGAGCAAGTAGGGTTTCTTGTAGATTCCCTTCGAAACAGCGGATTTGACCGCAAAGACATGATCATTAGTGACCTTGGGGAAGAACAGGAATTTAAGAGCATAGAAGATGCTGCAGAAGAAATGCCCCTCATAAAAACCGAGCTTGAAAGCTTAAGTAAAGTGGGAACTTTCGGCGACAGTATCAAAGGTCTTAAAGGCAGGGATGGGATTATCGTAGCCGTAGAGCTTCCCAAACATGATGCTACCAGGGTTCGGGAAATGATGGAGCAGTCAGGTGCGGTAGAGATTATCCAGGACTAAGTCTGGTGAAAATTGAATATAAAAACCCGGTCCCCCACAAGGGATCGGGTTTTTGTGTGCCATGTACAGTACAATATTTGTTTACGACCCAGGGGCAAACCTGTTAGGATTCAGGGCTTCCACATCCATAAAGGTTTTACCATCCATGACTAAATCGGCAATAATCTTACCTGTAACTGGAGCGAGGGCAATCCCATCACCCTCATGGCCGGCGGCCATGATAAAGCCTTCTAATCCTTTCACAGGACCTAAAAGGGGGAGCCCATCTGGTGTATAAGGTCTCAGCCCTCCCATGGTACGAATAAAATTAATCTCTTTGAGACCGGGAACCAGCCGGGTGGCATTTTTCAGGATTTCTTTAATCCCTTCCCGGGTGGTCTTCACATCATAACCCACGAATTCCCTGGTGGCCCCGATTAAGATATTGCCCTTTTCTGTCTGGCTCAGGGCCAGGCCCACGCCCAGCTGGATGGCTCGGCTTTCGGAGTTTTTAATGAGGTCAGGGTTATATTTGGCCACAATATACTGGGCCGAAAGAACATCCCCTGTAACATAGGGCGGCACGGGCTCAGTAATGATGATCTGGCCGCGGCGCGGTTTAATGGGTATATCTAACCCCACCATCCTGCCGATCTGGGGAGCCCAGGCCCCTGCGGCGTTGATGACTACGGGTGCATGAATAGGACCTTGGGTAGTCTCCACTCCCTCTACCTGGTCTCCTTTAAGGATAATACCTGTAACTTCCGTCTCCAGCAGAATCTCCGCTCCTAATTTTGTTGCAGCCCGGGCAAAGCCCAGGTTCAAGCGGATGGAATTCACATGGGCATCCTGGGGGCTGTAGGTAGAGCCCACTAAATGCTCAGCCAAACCTCTCTGTAATTTGGCAGCATCCTTTCTCTCCAGAATTTCCACCTGGAGTCCGATTTGCTTTTGCCTTGCTACGAAATCTTCCATGATTTTTAATTCCGACTCATTCTCAATCAGGATCATCCCACCCCGGTTGTGGTATTCGATATCATATTCCAGCTCCCGGGCCAGGGTCTGATACATTTCCCCACTGGCTAAGGCCAGTTTCAGGTGGATTCCCGGGTTTTTAGACTGGAGAATAATCATCTGGTCACAAGACCCCGAGGCCCCGGAAGCATGGTCATATCTCTCCGTCACCATAACTTTTTTACCCCTTTTAGAGAGGTAATAGGCAACAGCAGTGCCGATAACGCCCCCACCGATTACCACCACATCGGCTTTCCTGGTCATACTTCATCCTCCTCCACAAATTCACTGATCTTAGCTGTCCGCACGGGGGGACGCGAGGTGGGAGGAATAATCTCTGCCGGTTCCTTTTTTCCCGCCAGCATGCCGCTGATCAGTTTACGGCAGGTACGGCCCTGGCACAGCCCCATGCCGGCATGGGTACGTTTTTTGATGCCGGTCAGCGTTGTAGCCCCCTCCCGGATGGCCTGCTCTATCTCCTCTTTGGTAACCTCTTCACAGCGGCAGATATATACTTTATCAGTAGCATCTGACATCTTAACAATCCTCCTCCCGGCAAATGGTGCAAACCTCCAGGCAGTATGCTTTGGGAATTTCCACCGTGATAACGGAGGTCCCGTCATAGGCTTTGGGGTTTTTGACTTTAACCACTTTACCCTGTGTTATGAATTTTCCGGCCCGGTCTCCACAGAAAACATTCTCCCCTTCCCTGGGTAATGGGTAATATTCATAGGGGAACTCTACCAGAGCCGTAGTATCCGTATAATTTTTATGAATCTTAAAAATAGCCAGCCCGGGACAGGAGGGAATACAAATTCCACAGCCCGTACATTTATCAGCATCGAGAGCAGGCAGGTTGGTAATGGGCTGCCCCACGGTGATAGCCCCAAAAGGACAGGCCTTTTCACAGGGATTACAGGGAATCTCCTGTACACACTCAATGAAAGCCACAGGGCCTTTTTCCAGTCTTTCCTCACCGGGTCTTCCCGGGATACTGAGAAGTTCTTCTTCTGAAGGAATTCCGGTAAATTTTACGCCTTTATTCACGCTTGTCCCTCCCCGGAAATTTTTAGCAGTTCGTCTTTAGCCTGCCTTCTGCCTTCACCGAAAGGACCTGTTCTTAAAGTATTGAGACGGTCCCAAACCTCCTGTTTTAATTTGGCAGCCTCTTCTGGACTATATAGCCCCAGGGACTCGGCACAGGCAATACCGGCTAAACGTCCTTCTTCCATAGCCGAACTGGCTTCCTCCACACCGGTAATATCTCCCGCCACGTATAAACCGGGAACCGTTGTCTCCATGTTTCGGTCATGTTTGGGAACGTGGCCGCCTAAACGGGGAACAAAGGCAAACTCACACCCCAGCAACCAGGCCAATTCCGTTAAAGGACTCAAGCCTACAGCAATACACACTGTATCAACATCCAGCAATTTTTCACTTCCCGGTACAGGCTGCCATTTGATATCAAGTTCTACGATTTCCACAGCTTCAACCTGGTCATTGCCTATAACTCTCTTCACCGTGTGTGATACATAAATAGGTACACCGGCCCGGCGAATCTTCGCAGCATGAACGCCATAACCGCCGATTTGCGGCGCCGCTTCAATCAGACTTACTACTTTGGCGCCGGCCTGCATTAACTGATAAGAAACAATCAGTCCCACGTTTCCCGAACCCACCATGAGCACCCTTTTCCCAGGCAAAACACGATGAACATTAATCATGGTTTGGGCTGCCCCAGCTCCCATCACACCCGGTAAAGTACTGCCCGGGAAAGCCAAGGCATTCTCCGTAGCACCGGTGGCTAAAATTATTTTTTCGGCCTGGAGGCATTGTTCTCGCCCCTGGCTTAAATAACTAATGGTCATGTCAGGATAAATGGCAAATACCGGCGAATTGAGCAAAACTTCTACACCTAGTTTTTCCGTATCAGAAAGCAGTTGTTTTCCGATATTATAGCCCCTGATTCCGGCCAGATGCTCACGGGAACCAAAGAATTTATGAATCTGTTTAAATAATTGCCCGCCAGGTTTAGTATTCTCATCGATTAAAGTGACTTTTCCCCCGGCTTTTGCTACTTCGATGGCAGCGGCCAAGCCGGCAGGACCCGCTCCAATAACTACAGTCTGAGTTTTTCTCATTCCTCATCCCCCCATTTCCCGAGGCCTTTTTGGCTTTCAATCACCATACCGTTCCGGACGGGGGTAACGCAGGTACGTACATTAGGCTGTCCATCTACCGTCATAATACAATCCGTACACCGGCCTATCCCGCAAAAAATCCCTCGCGGGTTACCGTCTTTGGGAGTAACGCGAAATTTTCGGATCCCAGCAGCTAAAAGGGCAGCAGCGATGGGTTCGCCTTCCTTGGCAGGTATTTTTTTACCGTCTACCATGATAACCGCATCACTGGCTCTTGTGTCATCACCCAAGATAGGGTGTTTGTCAATCCGCATAGCATGACCTCCTGTCTCAAGGTATAAAGTCGATGTTTTTTCTTTATGTATTCTTAATGTATGCAATTTCTGTGCCATAGTACGTTAATACTGAAAAACCGCTGATAACAAGCTATAGCGAGTTCAACAAAATTCCACGGAATGATTAGACTTATAATTTTTAGAATAAAATAGCCGGGAAATTTCAATCCCGGCTCTTAAACCTTTATTTTTCCACTTTCTAAGATTTAGTATTATATTCTAGTTTTTATAATTTCTCGTATTTCTCTAGCTTATTATAAAGGGTAGCTAAAGAGATTTTAAGTTTAGCCGCAGCTTCCTTTTTGCCCGCCAGGCTCCTGCCGTATTTAGCCAGAGCCCGGTAAATCATCTGTTTTTCCAGTTCTTCCAAGGGTATAATTTCATCACCTTCCGCAATCTTAGACGGTTTTAAGTGGGTTTGCACCAATTCCGGGCTAATCACCTGGCTTTCTGACAAAATGATGACCCTTTCCAGGAGGTTCTCTAATTCCCTGATATTTCCCGGCCAATTATATTGAGAAAGCATGGCCAGGGCGTCAGGATCCAAAACACAATTTCTGCCCAGGCTTTTATTCAGGTTTTGCATAATGTACTGTACTAAAAGGGGGATATCCTCTTTTCTCTTACGTAATGGAGGAATATGGATATGAAGTACATTCAACCGGTAATAAAGATCCTGGCGAAACATCTCTTTTTCCACATGTTTTTGTAAATCATGATTGGTAGCGGCAATGATCCTCACGTCAATTTTACGGGTGTGATTGCTGCCTAATCTCTCCACTTCTTTTTCTTGTAAAACCCTTAAAAGCTTAGCCTGCAGGGCAATATTCATATCGCCAATCTCGTCGAGAAAAATTGTCCCTCCGTGAGCTAATTCAAATTTTCCCATTTTTGTCTTTAAAGCACCGGTAAAAGCCCCTTTTTCGTAACCAAACAATTCACTTTCCAGGAGATTTTCGGGAATAGCCGCACAGTTAACTTTAATAAAAGGGCCGTCTGCCCGTGGTCCATGGTTGTGTATAGCGTGAGCAAACAATTCTTTACCTGTACCGCTTTCACCCGTTATTAAAACGGTTGCCGCATTCCGCGCAGCCTGGCGGGCCATTTTGATACTCTGGAGAAATTGGGGATCTTTCCCGATCAGGTCATTAAAAGTATATTTGGCAGAGGCTAACTGGTGTATTCCTTCTTTTAAGGTTTTAATGACTTCCTTACTTTCCTCCAGTCTTTCCGCCATTCGCTTTATATCTGAAATGTCACGAAAGACCACCACTGCCCCTACCATTTGGTCATCCACCAAAATGGGAGAAGCGTTGGACAGGACCTCGATATTCGTGTCTTCAATTTTATTAAGTTTACCAAAAACGGGAGCCTTGGTACACAATACCTCTGCCAATGCCCCTTCAGGTGACACGTCAAAAACATTTTTCCCAATACGCTCCTCGCTGGTTACGCCAGTAATATCCGTAAATGATTTATTGATATAAAGAATCTGTCCATTGGCATCGGCCACCTGGACACCCTCCTGGGCTGCGTTCAAAATAGCCGCCAACTGTTCTTGCAGTTCTTTGACCTTTAGAAGTTTTTCCTGTTCGCTGACCAGATTCATCATGAGGTGGGCTGCCTGGGCTTCCATCAGTGCAGAATGATTATCCTTTAGGTGCCGGATCTTGCTCCGTATCTCAGGTGCATTGGTAGCCTCGATAATCACGTCCACATCTTCAAAATTAAGAAGTTGGGTTAAATCCTCAGTAGTAAAGATTCCTTTTGCCCTGGCTAATTTCATACCGGGAGCCTGGCTGTTGATATCCGCTATTCCTAAAACATGTACCTTATCCAGCATGAGGAGAACATTTAAAATAGATGTTCCCCCTTGGCCCGCACCAATAATAACGACATTGATATGATCCATCTTTCCACCACTATTCTTGTTCCTTAATCTATTTATAATGATACATTCATTAAAACACCTCTACAAGAAAACTACCAGAAATAAAGCCCCAAGGCAATGCTTGAGGCTTGACATCATCCTTATTGATTTTGTGGCGCAGGCCTTTCCTTAGCCTCTTCCCGGGAAAGCTGGGGCTCCGGGACACCTAAAGCCTCGGCCACTTTCGCATAGGCTTCCTGGGCCAGGTCGATGGATTTGCTTAAAGTACTGAGGGCCTTTTGGGGGTTATGGAAGCCCATGTCATTGGCGGCACTGACCCAATCCCAGTACCACTGGGCTTCTCTTTGCAGGGCCATGGCCCGCTGGAGCTTAGCCTGATCCGCACGGGGATTATTCTTTGCTGCCACTAAGGCCTTGATAACCTTGGCATTGGCCCAGCCCGCCCTGTCCAAAGCCTCTTTCACCCGGTCCTGGGTATAAAAGACCCGGGCTTTCAGTTCTTCCACACCCCTGCGGTGGCAGACGGTACAGGCCTCTTCCATATGTTTTAAGGGTGAAGTCATCCAGTGGGAGGTATATTTAACATTACCCTCCACGATAAAGGGCATATGGCAATCGGCACAGGAAAGACCCGCTGTCTGGTGAACGCCGCCCATAGACATCTCATAATCGGGATGCTGGGCCTTCACCATGGCGTTACCTGTATCGGCATGGGTCCAATCACTAAAACCGATTTCCTGGGAGTAGGCATAGACCTGCTCCGGGTCAGTTCCTTTATCCCAGGGGAATCTCAGTTTTTTCGTATCCTTTTCAAAATAGTATTCCACATGGCACTGGGCACACACCAGGGTGCGCATTTCCTGGTGGGAGACCTTGTCGATATCCTTACCCATGCGCTGGAAAGCCTCCCGCAAGGCGGGGCGGGTGATTCTCAGGCTCATATCGGCGGGATTATGGCAGTCGCTGCATCCGATACTCTCGGTCATGGTAGCTGCCACTTCTTTAAAAGGTGCGCTGTAATAAGCATCTCCCATATTAACTATAGTCTGAGGTACCTGAGTACTCTTACAGGTGAGGCAGACGGCAAAGGCCGGTTTTCTCCCTGTTTTCGTCACATCTCAATACACTCCCGTCCTTCCATATTGACATTGCGCAGCAAAGTGCCATGACATTCTAAACAGTTCTCTTTGACGATTCTTTTTGTGTTTTTTTTAGCCTCCAGCACCAGCGGCGTTTGCCCGGTAAAAAAAACATAAGAATCCCACATCCCTGACTTAGCTTTATATAAGGGCTTCAGCACCAAGTTATGCGGTACATGACAGGTATTACAATTGGCCACTGGGCTGTGGGCCGAATGTTTCCACACTTGATAAACAGGCTGCATGACATGACAGGAGGCGCAAAATTCCCCACTGTCCGTAAGGCGCACCGTTAATTGGCTCCAATACTTAGCACGGTAATATAGACCAAATTTATGCAAAAACTAAAACAGGAAGAAGAAAAACCAGAGGAATTATGGTTATAGCAAGAATTTTTATTAGAACTGCAAGCAAAATATCCCACCGCGGAACGAGATTTTAGCTTTACCGGCTGTTACGCCCCTTTCGATGGTGAAATAATTTTAAAGAGGTACTGTCCAGCATTGCTGATAGTACCTCTTCCCTTGCGTTAATTTCCCTTTTTCCCCAGTTGCAGCATTTCCAAGATTAAGCCGCATTTTACTCCTATAATCCATTTTTTATTCGACGAACGTGACGACTTCTTTCTGAAACAAGTTCTTTAAACTCCATAAAAATTAACCCGTCCTTTCTCTTTCACTTTCGCCCCAGCATATACATACGTTACTATAACAATTACCATTTTTTTTAATATTTTCAACGGGAACATACTTAATATGTGAACATACTTATAGTCCTAGACCAGTCTGCCCACAACCTGCCACGGCACAAGCCACTTTACGTTCTTAAGAAGGCTCAGGGTTTCCGAAGGTACAGCGGCTAAAAGACAGGTAGCAGGTCCCGCTGATTTTTTGACATTGAGAGTCACCTTATGATCTAGTTGAAAAACAAGGCCAGCCGTTCCCGCCAACTCCCGGCATTCATAAAGAATACCTTTGGACCCCACAGGCAGCAGTTCGTGGACATATCCCCACTTTAACAAGTTCTTAACAAGAGAGGGTTTGGCTACTTCCGGGTCATCAGGGCCGCCGGCTGCTACCTCCGGCCCCACTTTGGGCAGGCCAAAGGCGATTACTAAATCTTCTTTCTGCGCTTTGCCCAATAAAAGGTCCTTTTGAGGGACCAACCCCACGGCCACTACACCTACCCCTGTTTGCCGTGTAGGGACATTTTCCTCGGTACTGCCGTTTAAAACCAGGGCTGGGTCTATGCCTGCCAGCACCAGTTCCCGGGCCATGCCCTCGATAATTTCTTCCCCATAAGGAACCATTTCCACGGCCAGGGTATTATAAAAAGCTACAGGTTCCGCTCCGGCCGCCAGGACCTCCATGAGGGGAACCCTGGCAGCAGCGCGTCCTACAAAATAACTTGATACTTTGACCACATCCAGCTCCTTAGCACCGATTGCTCCCAGGGAATCACAGGCTGTCACCAGTACCATCTCCCCGGGCAAATCTAATAGGCTCAAGTCCCGGATTCTTTTAATAATGGGCATGTTCCTCACCTTTGAATATTCTGTTGATGCCTGGTGCTTTGGCTAAAAGAGCAGCAGCAATAATGTTGAGGGCAGAGGCAACGAGCAAAGGCGTAACAAGGCCATAAAAGATCCCGGGGCCCATTATAGGAATGAGAGAGGCAGGAGCCCCTACCCCGTTTAGGATAATAGCCGCACCCATGGCAATAACAGGATTGGTTTTCTTGAAAAGGTAACCGAAGACGAGAGCACAGATACCCATTTCGGCGGCAATTAAGAGGTGAATAGGCAGGGACAAAGGAAAGCCTGCCGTTAAGGCGGTAAGCAAATGACCCAATGCTGCTACCAAAGCTCCCTCCCGCCAGCCCAGAGCGGCCGCGGCAAAATAACCCGGCAGCGAGTCCAGAGCCGGTGTCCCTGTAATACTGGGGATTTTAATGTGGGCCCCTACGGTGCTCAAAGCCACCAAAAGCCCTACACGCACCACCTGGCGCACATGAATTTTTCCTGCACTTCCTTCCATAACTTTTTGTGACATAATAATACCTCCTTGAATTTTTTTGGTTCTTGGGGTCAGGCTTGCGTAAGTGCATAACTTCGAGAGACAAAAATAATAGTCCCCAGTCAATACATCATTGACTGGGGACTTTACCATCATCCCAAGTTTAATTACCCCTTTTCCGCGAAAGGGAAATCCAACTGACTGGCAGGTTTCCTGGCTTCCAGATCACAGCTCTCTTCAGCCTTCCCCGGCATATCGCCCAGTGGCTCTCATTGAAGGTCGCTCCCTGGTTACAGTGACGGGATCGCCCAGGACTCGCACCCGGTTCCCTACACCGAATCAGCATGTATTTAGTTTACAGCATTTATTTATTCTCCTTCAAAGAAAAAATTCCTGCCTTGAGTATTAAATTATATTTTAGCTTTAAAACAATTATTACATGTGGTAGCAATAGAGTTGATGAATACATATAAATATGCGAAAATATAGTCGTATAATATTTCAGCATAAATACGCATATAATTTAGAAAGGAGATTTAAGCGATGGGAGGATTTATTTTGCCGAAGGAGCAAAAACCTTCTTTTACCAGTGACCAAATAGTTAGTGTCACCGATATACAGCGAAACTGGCGAAAAGTAGTGGAACCAAAACTTAAAGAACAGCCCTTTTTATTGATGTTTTCAGGTTCCGAACCTAAGGCCTCTTTTTTGAATTACGAAAAGTTTGAGGAACTTTGGGCAAAAGCTCAAGAAACAACTGAGTTAGAACTCAAAATGGAACTGCTTTGCCGCTTATTGGCCAACAGTACCGGTGAAAAAGCTCTTATCCCCTTAAAAGACGTATTAGCTAAAAGTACTATAACCGCAGATGACCTGCAGGAGGCCCCCGATGCCCAGCTTGAAGATGAGTGATTTAATCCCGGATAACATAATGTTTTATCCGGAAGCCATGGAAGATTTTTATTGTCTGGATAAGGGCCGTCAGATCATGGTAATCAAGGTACTGCAAAAAATATCGTTAGCGCCCAGCAAATTGGGTAAACCTTTGGAAAATCATCCGAATAGGCCCCTGGCGGGATTTCGCAGCACATATGTAGACAATAAATCTATCCGTATTATCTGGACTGTCAAAAACTCGGGAATAGTAGAAATCGCTGTAATCGCCGGCATAGCGGAACGCAATGATTTATTAGCCTATACACTGGTTGCCAGTCGTAGACAAGATATTTACAAGTTCATAGAAGAATTGTTAGAGAAAAGATGATGGCTCGATTTTCCTACTACGAAAATAAGCTTTTTAATTTTGCTTTGAAAGCCCAACTGCGATGCTGCTTCTTATAAAATGAGGGATATCCCTACAAGGGAGCCATGCCCTGTCTCATTAAAAACAAGCAAAAAAGCGTGAGAGTGTCTCATTTATAACAGTCTCAGGGGCACGTTCTATTAATTCGGCCCCACGTGCCAGGTAGTCCACGGATTTTACCTGCTCAACCATTATGTATCCTGTGACCTTTTTGCATCCGGATATTTCTACATGGAGCGGATAATCCCTCCTGGAGGATGTAATGGGACATACTACAGCAAGACCTGTCTTATTATTAAAGAAATCGTTACTGATAACAATGGCGGGTCTCCTGCCTTTTTGTTCATGTCCTGACTGCGGAGTAAAATCCAGCCAAACCATATCTCCCTTTTTCGGTATATAGCCCATTTAAAGTTCCTCTCTTCCCTGTGGACTACCCCAATCCTCACCCGGCCTGTAATCACCGTTATAACCATCAAATAACTCTTTTAAGTCATATTTTTTTAACGGGGATATTACGTGGCGTATCACAATGCTTTTATCTTCAACAACGATTTCAACTTCGTCCTCCTCGGAAAACGATGCCTGGTTAAGGATATGTTTTGGTATCCGAATTCCCTGGCTGTTACCCCATTTTTGAAACCTGGTAATCATAAAAACACCTTCTTCATGGTCGTATATACGTTGTATATACATAATATATACAACTCGCAAAACTGTTGTCAATATCCTTCGGGGTCCGACTTGCGTAAGTGCGTTTTTCTGCAAACTCTCTTCTATGGCTACTGCAAAAGAAAATGAATCGCAATCATCAAGTACATAATTATAGGCTCCGGTTACCCCCTGTCTGACTTAATCCGAATTAACAAAAAGAGAAGGCAGTACATAAAAGTACTCCTTCTCTTTTTCGTTTGAAGGGCTAGTGCCATAAGACGCGCGACCCTTTTTCTTTACCAATAAAAATCTACTGTTTCCCGCTCGATCAGGGTTATGCGGTTTTCCTTTAGTACTCTCTCTGCAGATTCGGCATCACTTACCCGTATGATGACAATGGCGTTCTGGATATTCCGGGCTATAAAGGCATATGTATATTCCACGTTGATTCCTGCATTTTTAAGCAGGCTTAACATTTTGGCCAATCCACCAGGTGTGTCTGCTATTTCGACAGCTATAACTTCCGTGAGCACCACACTGAAACCTGAAGCTCTGAGCAGATTGTAGGCCTTCTCGGTGTCGTTGACTATCATGCGCAGAATTCCCGAGTCTGAGGTTTCTATAATGGAAAGGGCCCTAATATTTATATCATTCTCGCCCAACAATCCCGTTAAATCCGCCAGACTTCCCACTTTATTCTCCAAGAACACAGTAAGCTGTTTTATTTTCAATTTTGCCAGCTCCCTTCTCTTTTGCTTTATTATAGCAAATGTATAATCCCCGTAGAATAAAAAACGTGTTATAAAATCTATGGTAGACCTAAGACCTCACCAACTGACAAACTCAGGTAAAAGAAAAGGCCAATGATTGTTTATGCAATCACTGGACTTTTAAGTATCTCGACAAAGAGTTTATAAATTAAATAACGGGGAACTTTCCTTAAACTCCAGTGGTAAAAGTAATCCGGCATAAAGTCTGATTCGAACAATATAATTAAGATTAACTTTCTCTAGAGTTACAAGTATTTTGTTATTTTCTTCATTTAATCCTACTGTATTTACTGGTATCCCTTGTTTTCTAAGGTCCCCTATATTAACCCTGTACTTTAATTGTAACAATGTTTCTTTATCATATATTATGTTATGCTTATTCTCCTGTACTATATATAAACAAGTAAGAATAAGGGTTGTTAATACTAATATCATTATAAGTTTCTTAAACATTACCATCCGTATACCAAATCAATCTACTTAAATTTACTTCTGATAAGATATCTTACCTCTGATAGAACGTGAGGATATAGGAACAAAAGCAGCGTCGCTATGTCTAGGTTGTATTGGATTTCTGGAAACAGTACCTACTTGAGAGCTATATGACTGACCAATTCGTTCGCCAACATAGCCCCCATGACCAGCAATTACAATCCCTTTATTTCCATTATTGTCCAAAACACCAAAGCTTAATGTCGATTCTTTAAGTTTATCCATATTAAAGACTTGAACACCACCAATTAAGGGATCATAATTTGCGTACCTATCCACATTTTCGAGAGGTTCTCCTTTTTCAATTATAACATCTAGATCATTACCTACAATACTCTTTATCGCATTAACAGTGAAATCATCAATTCGTTTTACTTTTATATCCAATCGGTATACCTTCCTAAATTCACTCCCTTCACGTCCCAAAACGGAATTTGTCTGTCTAAAAGTGTAATTTTTTTATAAAATATTACCTACACAAAAAAAGAAGGCAGTACATCAAAGTACTCTCTTCTCTTTTTCGCTTCTGTTATCTAAGCAAGATTCTTCCCAAACCTCTTTTTCAATTCCTAGGCTTTTTCAGTCGTGACCAGAGCTGTTTGCTTGGTGTTAGCCAGTATCAGTTCATAAGTAGATCGCTCTTCACGTGTCACCATGACAATACTCCTCATATCCAGGAAATGGAATTTATGATTATCCTGTACCATCAGTTTTTGCAGGCTGCCAAAATAAATATTAACAAAAAAATTGTCTCTTATGAGGGGGCTATAAAATATTCACTAATCCAGGGGCTGATGTTGACGGCATGGAAGTAGCTAAGGAAGGCTCATTGCTACTTTGTTTATAAAGGTACAATCTATTTCAGTATCTTTATATTTTTGAAGATGTCATTAATGTGCCCATAAATAGAAGGGACCACGTTTGCGTATTTTTTTAATTCCTCTTCGGTTAAATCAATATCTATTGGGGCAATAAAATAATAAACATGCTTTTCATTTTGTCCAATTATATAAGCCTCATTAAAGCTGTCACCTTCTAATTTTCTTATGTTTTTATACTCCTCAAGCGACCAAAACATAATTTTAAATAGTTCAATTTCTCGCTCTGATGATAGTTGATATGAAAAAATAACCTGGTTATTGTCTTCGGTAATTTTACACTTATCTTTCCAGGTTTCAGGTATACTGACCTCGATTTCATTTTTTAATACTATTGAATGAAAGGTGACGGGGGCAACAGAAGGATTGTTGTCTTGCTTCTTGTGTTTGTTATAAACTCCACAGGCACTGATAAAAAGAAGTAATGTAATTAAAGCTATTACTTCCATTTTTTTAATCTTGCTTTTAATCAATATCCACACTCCTAAAAGAATTTTCTAACACTATACTTAACACTATATTATATACCAAGAAGGTGTTATTTTAATTAGCTGAGTACTTCCATATTTTATCTGTTGTAAATTACTAGTTTGTATAGAGGTTGACTGCCAACGACATCTACAAGGTTTCGGTAAGTTCCCGTATTGGGATCTATGCAGCCATAATCCATTAAGCTGGTTCCCTGGCCGTATACAGCCTTTACTACAACATAATGTGTTCTACCGTTAGTCTGAACAAAACCTAATACTACAGGTTTATTTTGCTCCATGGCTACCTGTGCATAACTGAAAAATGTATTAAGTGAAGGATTGTTTATGAGGGTGTTGATACCGGAAATGTAGCCGCTTCCTCCCCGACCAGCAACCTCTGTCCAATATAAGGGGCATGCGTAATTTCCCATATCAATATTAAATATTTTGGGAGTAGTGTTTTTTCCATAGTAGGCTGCAACCATTGTTGAAGAGGTTAACGCGCAACCGGCATTACCAATTGTTTGATTTTCAGTTTTCATGAGGTCATTCTTCCAAGACAAATCGTTCTGACTGAATGCAGGAACAGGCATATTAATGTTATAAGGGGGGAGCAGTAAGCGAACACGGAAATCTGCTGTCCGCGCAACATCTCCATAAATGTTGGGAGTGTTTTGAGTAAAATCAATCACCTGTGGTTGTTTCGGAGCTGCAAGTGTATCTAAAGAGGATACCATTAATCCAACCAGCAATAGGATAGCATATAATTTTTTCAAGTTTTTTCCCTACCTTTCAAAAATTAATTTGGTTTTGAATACCACACCTTCTTGGTACTAATTAGACAAATAAATCTATAAAAGTTCTAGTGGGTGGAAAACTTTTATGTTTTAGTACGAAAATAACCCTATCAAATAATCAATATGCTTGTAAGGCAAAAAAGACAATAACGAACTAGCAGATGCAAGTTCATGCATCTGACGGATTAATCCTTCTGGAGGATATAACTGTTAGACAGCTTACTGGACTTCTCTCACCTCCAGACCGAGTTTTTTAGCTTCGGCAATAATTCTTTTTACACGGAATTTTTCCTGTTTTTGTTTAGCTTTTTCAAAGGATGTCTCGTCGTAGTCAACATCTTTCTTCAATAAGTTGTAAATGATCACGAGGAGCTTTCTGGCTAATGCAATGAGAGCTTTCTTGGCCCCGCGGCGTTGTTTTATCTTCCAGTACCAAGACGATAAATAGCTATCGCGTATTCGGGTGATGCACCAGGCAATTTCGCAAAGGATTCGTTTTAGATAGGTGTTGCCATGGGTGGTACGGGTGGACTTTTTTTTCCTGCACTTTCATTATTACCAGGACTTAAGCCCGCCCAGGAACAGATATGTTCCGCGGTTTTGAATCGGCTCATATCAATGCCGATTTCCGCCAAGATTGCAGCAGCGGCGGTTTTGTCAATCCCCGGGATGCCGTCCAGTTGCTCCAGTTGTCTTTGATATTGCTTGAGTTTTTCCTCAAGCTTTTGCTCTACCTGGTGAAGATGCTCGTAGTGCTGATCCAGCCACCCTAGCAAAAGCTTGAGGAACTCCCTTTGGTGAACATCCATTTTACCATTGACAGCCTGTTTGATCTCATGGAGCTTGCTCTTAGCGCGCCCCTTTACAAATGTTTCTACTTCGCGGGCAGATATCTTCCCGTAGCAGCAAAGGTGATCTATAATTGCTCGGCCTGATACGCCGAATATATCGGTAAGAAATGTTGACAGCTTAAAGCCGCAGCTTTGTAAGTGCTTTTCAATCCGATTTTTCTGGGAAGTAATTTCCTCGACGATGCTTTTACGGTACCGGGTCAGATTACGGAGTTCCCGGATAGGTTTCGAGGGGATAAAACTTCCTTCTAACAATCCGGCACGCAAGAGAGTGGCTATCCATTCAGCGTCCTTCATGTCGGTCTTTTTGCCAGGAACATTCTTCATGTGCCGGGCGTTGGTAACAATCAAAACCATACTGCCGTCAAAGGCTTCTTCCAGTACGTTATATACAGGCTGCCAATAAACACCAGTACTTTCCATAGCCACATTCCGGCAGTTTTCCTCTTCCAGCCAGGCTTTTAGTTCATCAAGTCCAGCAAGAAGGGTGGAAAAAGTGCGGATGGTTTTAACTGGTTCCCCGTCAACATTGCCTTTTAATAAGCAGGCGACAACAGTTTCCTTGTGGACATCAAGACCACAACAAATTTCCAGAATGTCTTGCATACGACTCACTCCTGCTCCAATGGATTTCAGGGATGATTGCCCGAGAAAATATGGAGTTTAGTACCCGTGCTGTTCCCAAGTCCTTAAAAACAAGGGGCGACAATTGGCCGTGCTCAAAGGCAATCAGGTTAGGTTTTTAGTCGAGGTTATACCATCAAAATACAATCAACCTTTGTCCCTGATAATTCCAATGTAGCAGAAAATTAGACCATTGTAATCACTTCTACATATTTTCATAATTGGTTGTGCCTTCTAGGCATGGGTGGTTTTTAGAGAAAAAAAATCACTCGAGCTTGCATTGGTGTTTTTCTTAATCAGTACTAACGTAAAAATTTAACCACATATAGCCTGGGTAAATGAAATAAGGCAAATGGAAGAAAGATAAAGCGCGTTTGCGATCTTCAATAATTTGTGGAGCCCTAGTTTCATTTTTCGATTGCGTGTATGCCCTGAGTCGGCGTCATTTCCAGGATGAAAGTACTTGTATAACCCATATCCGTGGTGTAGCTCCCCTAACGGGACTTATCTATACATTGAACATGGTGATCACACCTTGTATACTAAGAGCAGCTAAGAATTTGGTTTACATAACACCAAATTTGCAGTTGCTCTTTAGTTTTTTAGTCTTTAGTACGAAAATAACCCTATCAAATAATCAATATGCTTGTAAGGCAAAAAAGACAATAACGAACTAGCAGATGCAAGTTCATGCATCTGACGGATTAATCCTTCTGGAGGATATAACTGTTAGACAGCTTACTGGACTTCTCTCACCTCCAGACCGAGTTTTTTAGCTTCGGCAATAATTCTTTTTACACGGAATTTTTCCTGTTTTTGTTTAGCTTTTTCAAAGGATGTCTCGTCGTAGTCAACATCTTTCTTCAATAAGTTGTAAATGATCACGAGGAGCTTTCTGGCTAATGCAATGAGAGCTTTCTTGGCCCCGCGGCGTTGTTTTATCTTCCAGTACCAAGACGATAAATAGCTATCGCGTATTCGGGTGATGCACCAGGCAATTTCGCAAAGGATTCGTTTTAGATAGGTGTTGCCATGGGTGGTACGGGTGGACTTTTTTTTCCTGCACTTTCATTATTACCAGGACTTAAGCCCGCCCAGGAACAGATATGTTCCGCGGTTTTGAATCGGCTCATATCAATGCCGATTTCCGCCAAGATTGCAGCAGCGGCGGTTTTGTCAATCCCCGGGATGCCGTCCAGTTGCTCCAGTTGTCTTTGATATTGCTTGAGTTTTTCCTCAAGCTTTTGCTCTACCTGGTGAAGATGCTCGTAGTGCTGATCCAGCCACCCTAGCAAAAGCTTGAGGAACTCCCTTTGGTGAACATCCATTTTACCATTGACAGCCTGTTTGATCTCATGGAGCTTGCTCTTAGCGCGCCCCTTTACAAATGTTTCTACTTCGCGGGCAGATATCTTCCCGTAGCAGCAAAGGTGATCTATAATTGCTCGGCCTGATACGCCGAATATATCGGTAAGAAATGTTGACAGCTTAAAGCCGCAGCTTTGTAAGTGCTTTTCAATCCGATTTTTCTGGGAAGTAATTTCCTCGACGATGCTTTTACGGTACCGGGTCAGATTACGGAGTTCCCGGATAGGTTTCGAGGGGATAAAACTTCCTTCTAACAATCCGGCACGCAAGAGAGTGGCTATCCATTCAGCGTCCTTCATGTCGGTCTTTTTGCCAGGAACATTCTTCATGTGCCGGGCGTTGGTAACAATCAAAACCATACTGCCGTCAAAGGCTTCTTCCAGTACGTTATATACAGGCTGCCAATAAACACCAGTACTTTCCATAGCCACATTCCGGCAGTTTTCCTCTTCCAGCCAGGCTTTTAGTTCATCAAGTCCAGCAAGAAGGGTGGAAAAAGTGCGGATGGTTTTAACTGGTTCCCCGTCAACATTGCCTTTTAATAAGCAGGCGACAACAGTTTCCTTGTGGACATCAAGACCACAACAAATTTCCAGAATGTCTTGCATACGACTCACTCCTGCTCCAATGGATTTCAGGGATGATTGCCCGAGAAAATATGGAGTTTAGTACCCGTGCTGTTCCCAAGTCCTTAAAAACAAGGGGCGACAATTGGCCGTGCTCAAAGGCAATCAGGTTAGGTTTTTAGTCGAGGTTATACCATCAAAATACAATCAACCTTTGTCCCTGATAATTCCAATGTAGCAGAAAATTAGACCATTGTAATCACTTCTACATATTTTCATAATTGGTTGTGCCTTCTAGGCATGGGTGGTTTTTAGAGAAAAAAAATCACTCGAGCTTGCATTGGTGTTTTTCTTAATCAGTACTAACGTAAAAATTTAACCACATATAGCCTGGGTAAATGAAATAAGGCAAATGGAAGAAAGATAAAGCGCGTTTGCGATCTTCAATAATTTGTGGAGCCCTAGTTTCATTTTTCGATTGCGTGTATGCCCTGAGTCGGCGTCATTTCCAGGATGAAAGTACTTGTATAACCCATATCCGTGGTGTAGCTCCCCTAACGGGACTTATCTATACATTGAACATGGTGATCACACCTTGTATACTAAGAGCAGCTAAGAATTTGGTTTACATAACACCAAATTTGCAGTTGCTCTTTAGTTTTTTAGTCTTTAGTACGAAAATAACCCTATCAAATAATCAATATGCTTGTAAGGCAAAAAAGACAATAACGAACTAGCAGATGCAAGTTCATGCATCTGACGGATTAATCCTTCTGGAGGATATAACTGTTAGACAGCTTACTGGACTTCTCTCACCTCCAGACCGAGTTTTTTAGCTTCGGCAATAATTCTTTTTACACGGAATTTTTCCTGTTTTTGTTTAGCTTTTTCAAAGGATGTCTCGTCGTAGTCAACATCTTTCTTCAATAAGTTGTAAATGATCACGAGGAGCTTTCTGGCTAATGCAATGAGAGCTTTCTTGGCCCCGCGGCGTTGTTTTATCTTCCAGTACCAAGACGATAAATAGCTATCGCGTATTCGGGTGATGCACCAGGCAATTTCGCAAAGGATTCGTTTTAGATAGGTGTTGCCATGGGTGGTACGGGTGGACTTTTTTTTCCTGCACTTTCATTATTACCAGGACTTAAGCCCGCCCAGGAACAGATATGTTCCGCGGTTTTGAATCGGCTCATATCAATGCCGATTTCCGCCAAGATTGCAGCAGCGGCGGTTTTGTCAATCCCCGGGATGCCGTCCAGTTGCTCCAGTTGTCTTTGATATTGCTTGAGTTTTTCCTCAAGCTTTTGCTCTACCTGGTGAAGATGCTCGTAGTGCTGATCCAGCCACCCTAGCAAAAGCTTGAGGAACTCCCTTTGGTGAACATCCATTTTACCATTGACAGCCTGTTTGATCTCATGGAGCTTGCTCTTAGCGCGCCCCTTTACAAATGTTTCTACTTCGCGGGCAGATATCTTCCCGTAGCAGCAAAGGTGATCTATAATTGCTCGGCCTGATACGCCGAATATATCGGTAAGAAATGTTGACAGCTTAAAGCCGCAGCTTTGTAAGTGCTTTTCAATCCGATTTTTCTGGGAAGTAATTTCCTCGACGATGCTTTTACGGTACCGGGTCAGATTACGGAGTTCCCGGATAGGTTTCGAGGGGATAAAACTTCCTTCTAACAATCCGGCACGCAAGAGAGTGGCTATCCATTCAGCGTCCTTCATGTCGGTCTTTTTGCCAGGAACATTCTTCATGTGCCGGGCGTTGGTAACAATCAAAACCATACTGCCGTCAAAGGCTTCTTCCAGTACGTTATATACAGGCTGCCAATAAACACCAGTACTTTCCATAGCCACATTCCGGCAGTTTTCCTCTTCCAGCCAGGCTTTTAGTTCATCAAGTCCAGCAAGAAGGGTGGAAAAAGTGCGGATGGTTTTAACTGGTTCCCCGTCAACATTGCCTTTTAATAAGCAGGCGACAACAGTTTCCTTGTGGACATCAAGACCACAACAAATTTCCAGAATGTCTTGCATACGACTCACTCCTGCTCCAATGGATTTCAGGGATGATTGCCCGAGAAAATATGGAGTTTAGTACCCGTGCTGTTCCCAAGTCCTTAAAAACAAGGGGCGACAATTGGCCGTGCTCAAAGGCAATCAGGTTAGGTTTTTAGTCGAGGTTATACCATCAAAATACAATCAACCTTTGTCCCTGATAATTCCAATGTAGCAGAAAATTAGACCATTGTAATCACTTCTACATATTTTCATAATTGGTTGTGCCTTCTAGGCATGGGTGGTTTTTAGAGAAAAAAAATCACTCGAGCTTGCATTGGTGTTTTTCTTAATCAGTACTAACGTAAAAATTTAACCACATATAGCCTGGGTAAATGAAATAAGGCAAATGGAAGAAAGATAAAGCGCGTTTGCGATCTTCAATAATTTGTGGAGCCCTAGTTTCATTTTTCGATTGCGTGTATGCCCTGAGTCGGCGTCATTTCCAGGATGAAAGTACTTGTATAACCCATATCCGTGGTGTAGCTCCCCTAACGGGACTTATCTATACATTGAACATGGTGATCACACCTTGTATACTAAGAGCAGCTAAGAATTTGGTTTACATAACACCAAATTTGCAGTTGCTCTTTAGTTTTTTAGTCTTTGATAATTAAAAGCCTAATTACTCACAATAGGTGTTTATGGTTAGGATGTCTTTGGGAAAATAGCCTTAGGTGAGTGCCTACCAAGGGAAGAGAATTAAACCTAAATGGCATCTCTTGTATGCTATCACCAACTTATGTCATTTAACGACATCCAATAAATTCCGGAAAAATTCTTTCAGCCCACTGGATTCACCCCCTTTCTTCTCCCTTCACTTCCTACTTTAGTGTAAAAATTTAGGACTGTCTCATAACCTCGTCTATAAAGTGCCATTACCCGTCCCAAAAGGGAATTTGCCTGCCTGAAAGTGTAATTTCTTATAAAACATTACCTAAACAAAAAAGAGAAGGCAGTATAAAAAAGTACTCCTTCTCTTTTCGTTTTAATTATTATCTAAGCAAGAACCTCTTTTTCAATTCCTGAGCTTTTTCGGCCGTGGCCAGGGCTGTTTGCCTGGTGTTAGCCAGTATCAGTTCATAAGTAGATTTACCCAAGGGGGACATGGAAACGAGCATGTTTAAGTTGATGATATACCCTTTATGGGTACGGAAAAAGTGTCTGCCATTAAGACGCTGTTCCAGGGTTTCCAGAGAATCGGTCGTTTGAATAACCTTTTCCCCAGTAAGATGAATTTTGGTTTTTCGTTCGTCACGAGTTACCATGACAATATTTCGGGTATCCAGAAAGTGAAGTCGACGATTATCCTGCACCATCAGTTTTTGCAGGCTGCCGACTCCTTCAACCTTTTTCTCATATAATTTGGCCAGTTTTCTTTCTTTAATTATCCCCTTGACCCGCTCCATGGTCCGGCTAATACGGTCTAGCTTAAAGGGCTTGAGCAGGTAGTCAAAGGCATAGACATCAAAAGCCTCCTGGTGGTACTGGGCATAGGCGGTGGCAAAAATGATGAATATTTGTGGGTATATGTCCACTATTTCCTTTGCCGCCGCCAACCCGTCCATCCTGGGCATATCGATGTCGAGAAAGACAACATCGGGCTTTAGTTTCTCCACCGCTTCTACTAAGGCAAGGCCATCCCCTACTTCCTGGATAACCTTTACATCCTCCAGGCCTTCCAATGTCTTTCGTAAGATCAACTGCATCCGCTGATCATCTTCGGCGATCACAACTTTTACAACCATAAGGTTTCTCCTTTAGAATTTTTGTAAAGCCTTCGGCGTCTTGGGTTGGTAAAAGGTAAATAGGCTGGCAGGCTGTACACCCAGATTGGCTACAGCTACCAGGACTATTGCCAGGGAGCTGTACAACCATTTTTTCAACATACTCAGCACCTCCTTTCCTCAAGAAATCCAGCAACATATTGATATAACCTACTGCCTTGTAGGCCTGAGGAGTCAAGGTAAGACTTTGCACCCATATACCCATTGCACTGGCCATGACCAAAGAATTAAACCGACCTTGGCTGTATACAACAAAGACATGTATTATACCCATCCAGACAACAGTAAAAATAACGGATAAGACCCTAAGCTTTTCTTTTTCCTCATCAGTTAATATCTTATTTGGGTTTTCGGCAGGAGCCCATTTCAAACAGAGGAGAAAGGCAGATAACCCGATAACAAAAGTAAACACCAGCAAATGGAATGTTTGGGAGAGTATAAATATCTGGGCCAGCTTGCCTAGTGAGAGCATAATAAGTAACCCAAAACCCAGGCAACGGTAGTAATCACTAAAGTGTACCCCTCCCGACAGCAGCCGGAAAGAGCTAAAGGTAAGTAAAGCTACCATAGTAGTACTAAAAATATCTAGGAAATAGGCGCTGCTTAAGATCACGACCAACTTAGTCACGCTGCTCAAGATAATTTCCAGCCCATAGGCCATCACTTCTGAATCGTCTTCTCCCAGGGCTAATTCCCTGGAGAGGATTTGGGCAATATGACAGGATATCTTATGTATGGACATGTTCTATCTCCCCCCTTTGGGCAGAGTTACTTTAAAAACTGTTCCCTTTATCTCATCACTACTGACTTCTATGGTCCCTTTCAGCCTCTCTACACTTTGTTTTACACTGTAGAGACCTAATCCCTGGCCACCTTTCTTGGTGGTAAATCCACAGTCAAAGATCCGTTTTATGATGGCCCCGTCAATAGGAGGCCCGTAATTCCTAAGGGTAAACTGGTAAGTTTCCGAATTCTCCTCTATATCCAGATAAACCCTTTTTTCTTCACTCTCCAGAGTGATTACGGCATCCAATGCATTATCCAGGATATTCCCTATAATGATATTAACTTGAGAAACAGGTAAGGATAGCCCGACTAAATCTGTATCCGCTGAAATGTCTAATTCAATACTTCTTGTTTCAGCCTGGGCTATTTTCGTTAAGAGTAAAGCCAGGATACCGGGATGCCTTATCTTTGTCAATTCTTCATGAACCACTAAAGAACCAAACCGATCCCTTAAATATTCCCGGGCTTCGGCAAATTCCCCTATTTCCAGTAATCCATGGACTGTTTGGACATGATGCATGAAATCATGTCTTTGCAGACGAATGGTGTCCACAAGCTGTAGGATATGCTGGAGGTTTTCGAAATGAGCCTGAGCTTCCACCTCTTTATGGCTTTGCCGAAAAACTCTATGGGTGAGTATAATCGTATACCCGGTAAGCACAATAAGAAAAAGACTGATGGGCCAGGAAAAATTTCGTAAATTACCAACATTAAAAACACCCAGATCACCAATTAAATAGGTGAGGTTAAAAAGGGCCAATAAAAATACTTCAAATAATGCTATAACCAGGAGAAAAAACAATGTCTCATTTCTCTTGTTCATACTTACCCCAGCTTTCCGGAAGATCGATTAATTTATAGCCGGTAATTTTCATGGCAGTGATTATAAGTATGACAATGATAAACTGGGGCAAAAAGAACAAAATACGTTTAACAGGGTCGGCTAAATTATCTTTGAGGGACAAGGGATAAATTATATGTAAAAAAGATAAGATGGACATTTCCAGGACTATATAAATAGCAAGGCTTAAAAGCAGAGAAGTGAGAACACTTTTATACGGCAGCCTTGCAATCAATTTAACTGATAGGAACAAAAAGACAATCTGGATCAGGGAATGGAAACCGAAGGCAATAGGTAACGACCGGAGGATATAGGAAAAGCCTGTCTGGATAAGGCCAATAAGCAGTATTTTTGGTATTTGAACATTAATTCCTACGAGAGTAAAGCCCAACAGCACCACTGCCACGGCCTCCGGTAAAGAAATGGCCAGCAAGGTAATCAGGTTCATTTTATCCACTGTATCCTCTCCCTTACCCTTTTCTATTTATTTAAACTATTTCCTTGCCACTTGGTCTAAAAAGGGAATTTGCCTGCCTGAAAAGGGAAAATGCCTGTCTGAAATTTACCGCTTACACCTCCTCTTGCATTTGAAAGTTTTTATTAGTTTTTATCTTTATTTGTTTAATTCGAGATATTCTATACACTTCCCTTTATATTTCCATATTATTGAATAATTTTAAAAAATGAAAAGCCAGCGGTTCTTGCGATTTAAATCACTGTCTTGTTCACAACACGGCAGACATAGTTTAAGCCCCTTATACAGGGGCTTTACTTAATTTAGTGGTAAGCGCTAAATATTGGTGTGCACCGAACTGAAAACCGTGCAGTTATGCACGGTTTAGAGCTTCGCTTTTATTATTGTCGTGGAAGCCATCTTACTTTCCATAGTCCGTCAATTTTTATACAGGAGAATGGCTCTTTTATTTCTAGAAATTTTTTATCTCCTACAGTATAATTGTATGTCACATATACAACTGCCATATCTTTGGATTCAATAATTTTTACACCTTCAATTTTATAATCCAACAGTTGCCCATTGTATTCATTCATTTCCTTACAATACTGTTCAATTGAAATGTCTTGTGGCACTTGAAGAAGAGCATATGTCATTAACCAATCTCTTTTCTTTTCTGCTTCAAGATAAGATTTCATAACAGACTCGGGTGACATAAATACTTCTGATGGAACAGTCGGAACTACTAATTTCAAATTCATATTGTCATAATGAGGCTCATTTAATGGTGGCTTATTATCAGTGATATTATTATTATCAACATGCTTCAATATATTAAAGGGAACATTAAAAAATACGATAATTGATATAAGGATTAATATCACACTTAAGAGGTATTTATTTATCATCTTAATAGCAGACATTGTAAGCTTGAAGCCCTGCATCATAGTATCCTTTCACAGCATTATATAAATCGTTATAATTTACGTTGAAAACCCCATTATATGAACTTATATGATTGGGATCTACTACTTTTACACTAGAAGAACTTTTAATAACTTGTCCAGAACCATCATCTATCATTTTTGTCATACTGTCAATCACAATATAATGATAATAAGTATTACCATTATAATATGGTACAGTAGTTATGCAGTTTCAGGATAATTTTCCCAATCCCATAACCTAAGTTCCAAAGAATGTGGCCAGAATTTATCAATAAGCCTTGAAAAACGCTGGGTTGCCGTGTCAAAATAGACTTGGATCAACTGCTCGCAACAGCGGATCCGACAACCGGCGTTGAAGAAGTACCTTATCACTTCGCAGAGGGAGGGGGCTTGTTCGGCGCCTTCTTTATTGCACTCCCAAGAGGCATAACAAAGAAGGGTCTTCGCTGTAAACAAGAGCTCCACATGTGCGAAATGAGCTGTTTCAGACTGAGCATAGCAAGATGTTAAACCAAGATTCTGTTTAGCGGTGCGGTAAAAAACTTCTATTCTCCATCGTTTAACATAGGCAGTTGCAGCTTCTTCCGGCGTATCTACGCGATTGCTTATCAGGAGATACGCATCCTTGAAGGTTGCTGGGCATTCTTCCTCCGGAAGAACTATGCTGCCCTCGACAGCCTGCTTCTCATAAGTGGCTGCAATGGCAGCTATGGGTAAAAAACGTTGTCTAGTAATGGGTTTTCCCTTGCGTGTTAAGGTCTCATAGGGCATTTTGATGTAAATGTCCGGAATACTGAGAACCGATTCTTTGCCAAGGACCCGAAGCTGGGAATAAACTTCTCGCAGCAGTTGCTTCGGATTAAGTTTAATGTAGCGTTCCTTTCCTAGTACCGGGTCGTAGATTTTCCTGAATAGCGCTGTGTTACGTTTGGCTTTGGTAACCCAGTCAAAATTTTGACCCATCAGCCAGTTCAGGAACTTTTTACACAAAAACCAGCGATCCATGGCTACCCATAGTCTGGCCTTGTTCAGCTGACGAGCCTCTGCGAGCATCTGTTTAGCAAGATCAAGCTTGCTTTGTTTTTCATTCTCCTGACCGGTTTTAACCCAAAAGCGCCATAACATGGGATATTCAAGACCATTCTTTAAGATAGCCAGGGTCGACACAAGATTAATACACCATACATGGCGCTTATCCGAACTGTCAAAGAGCCAACAGAGAAAGGGGATTTTTTTACCGTGAGGATGCTCAATTTTGGTATCGTCTAAGGCAATGATATCGCCGTCGGTCAGCCTGCTATCCGTATTTTCTTGTAACCTGGCAAATCTGCCCAAAGAGAACCGGAGCCACTGAAAGGGCTTGGAGAGAAACCGGCTGAAGGCACTTTGAGAGATGATTTGCCCGGAAAGCAGTTGTTGTAAAAATGGAGCTTCCGTTGAAAACTTAGCATTTTGATTTGCAGAACTTGAATGATTAACAAGGCCGCAGATGTAGGCAAAAGCCAGGAGCCACGCTGGAATTCCGGAGTGTTTGCGTATTCCGGACTGGGAAAACAGCAGAGACAGGTCAAATAAATCCCAAATTGTCTTGAGTACCGGGATTCCGGCACCTTGACCGTGATCCTTTTTTTCGAAAGTTGGTTTACACAGTTTCTTCATCAGCATCACCCATATCGCTAGAGTGATGGTAGAAAATACCATCCAAAGCGATTATGGGGGCTTTCCGAAAAAGTCAAGCCTTTTTTGTCGAAAATTAGGATCTTTTTTTTAAAAAAATATTTTTGGAGTTATCATTTTCTATTTATTTCCACCAACTGCATAACTCCTGTATGGTAGATAGCTTGTTTTTACTAGAACCATTACTGGTTGATTCAGATTAAAAATATTGTAATCAATTAAATTAAATAGAGCGTCATAATCGCCACTTGCACCATTAATCTTTTTAACATTGAAATAATGGATATTAGAAACATAATTATTAAGTGTATTCCGTAAATTTAGTGTATTTGAACCACTATTAGTTGTTCCTGATTGAGTTGCAATGGTGTTTTGTTTTTGGTATTCGGTTGAACCTGATACCTGCCCTGCTCTGCCATTATAATCAATTATTGCAAGGGTAGATGCCGGGCCACACCAATAGTGCGTTTGTTGAGTGTGAAGAGGAACAAATAATGATTTTGAAACGGGGTAAATCCATTTAGGAGTAATTATACCTGGTATTGATTTATTGTTTTGTTTATTTATATAATCCATTACCTTCTGCCATTGTTTTGATTCTTCTTTAGCTGCTTTTTCAATTGTTTTTTCATCATTTGTTTCTATTAAGTTTATCATCTCCTGCTCTGCACCATATACAACAGTTGCACCAAAAACCATTATAAAAAGAACTAAAACACAGATGAATTTTTTCATAATTAAGCTTACTCCCTTCGAAAAATCTATTTGTTACTGTTTAAAATGGCTAGTCTGATAATCACCACCCCCAGAAAAAACTTTTAGCCCACTGGATTCACCATGCCTTCCTAAATTCACTCCCTTCACTTCCTGCTTTAGTGTAAAAATTTAGGACTGTCTTATAACCTCGTCTATAAAGTGCCATTACCCGTCCCAAAAGGGAATTTGCCTGTCTGAAAGTGTAATTTCTTATAGAGCATTACCTAAACAAAAAAGAGAAGGCAGTATAAAAAAGTACTCCTTCTCTTTTCGTTTTAATTATTATCTAAGCAAGAACCTCTTTTTCAATTCCTGAGCTTTTTCGGCCGTAGCCAGGGCTGTTTGCCTGGTGTTAGCCAGTATCCTCATCAGTTAATATCTTATTTGGGTTTTCGGCAGGAGCCCATTTCAAACAGAGGAGAAAGGCAGATAACCCGATAACAAAAGTAAACACCAGCAAATGGAATGTTTGGGAGAGTATAAATATCTGGGCCAGCTTGCCTAATGAGAGCATAATAAGTAACCCAAAACCCAGGCAGCGGTAGTAATCACTAAAGTGTACCCCTCCCGACAGCAGCCGGAAAGAGCTAAAGGTAAGTAAAGCTACCAGAGTAGTACTAAAAATATTTAGGAAATAGGCGCTGCTTAAGATCACGACCAACTTAGTCACGCTGCTCAAGATAATTTCCAGCCCATAGGCCATCACTTCTGAATCGTCTTCTCCCAGGGCTAATTCCCTGGAGAGGATTTGGGCAATATGACAGGATATCTTATGTATGGACATGTTCTATCCCCCCTTTGGGCAGAGTTACTTTAAAAACTGTTCCCTTTATCTCATCACTACTGACTTCTATGGTCCCTTTCAGCCTCTCTACACTTTGTTTTACACTGTAGAGGCCTAATCCCTGGCCACCTTTCTTGGTGGTAAATCCACGGTCAAAGATCCGTTTTATGATGGCCCCGTCAATAGGAGGCCCGTAATTCCTAAGGGTAAACTGGTAAGTTTCCGAATTCTCCTCTATATCCAGATAAACCCTTTTTTCTTCACTCTCCAGAGTGATTACGGCATCCAATGCATTATCCAGGATATTCCCTATAATGATATTAACTTGAGAAACAGGTAAGGATAGCCCGACTAAATCTGTATCCGCTGAAATGTCTAATTCAATACTTCTTGTTTCAGCCTGGGCTATTTTCGTTAAGAGTAAAGCCAGGATACCGGGATGCCTTATCTTTGTCAATTCTTCATGAACCACTAAAGAACCAAACCGATCCCTCAAATATTCCCGGGCTTCGGCAAATTCCCCTATTTCCAGTAATCCATGGACTGTTTGGACATGCTGCATGAAATCATGTCTTTGCAGACGAATGGTGTCCACAAGCTCTAGTTGTGGCTTATCACGTTAAACCGCCTAAAATGATTCAAATCATATCAAAATAAACTTCCGAAAAAGACTAACTATGTCCATCACAATCTGATAAAATTGTTGCAAAATGTTTTGGATGTGATAGAATGGTAATTTATCATGATTTTAAACTTTCACCTGAGCAATACCAAAAAGCAAATATAGGGCAACTGCTTCCGGTTATTGAGGCATGCCCCTGTTGCAATGCCCAAGCCCGGTTATACCGGCACGGTTTCCGTAACCGCTATGCACTGCTGGCTGAAAGCGTTCTTTTACTCCTGGTCTGCCGTTTCAGGTGCCGATGTTGCAAAAAGACATTTACCTTGCTGCCATCGTTTCTATTTAGCCCCCACGGTTTTTAAAGTACATTTATTCTGATAATTTGCAATAACTGCAGGATGGTGAGTCTTTTTATCTTGAAATTTCAATTTGCTTTAGACTGATTCAGGTACTTTTTTTGTGAAATCTTCAGGCACATTTATTGTGAATTTTCACACCTTTGCCTCAGGCTTCTTTCAGATTCCACCTCGCGGTGGACACCCTTGCCGTCAGCTAACGGTAGGCACTCGCCAGCCCCCGTTCGGGACTTTCATCCTAGAGATGACGCCCATGCTGGGCGTACATGGAAAAAGGCAATGTTCCGGTTAACGAAACATCGCCTTTTTTGACAGTCTGCCATGATTTATTTAAAGATTAACATCATCATTGTTTATTGTAAATGTGTTATTTGTAAATTTATAAGTTTTAATCCTTAAATGAGTGTTTTCAGTTTTTATTTCAGTTGGTAGCCCTTCTACCGGAATATCTTTTATTTTTACTCCATTGTTATTAAGATCATGCACTTCTAAAGTAGAATTATCAACATTCCAGTTTATAATATAATCTGATACCCAAAACAAGTGATTTGAACCATTCAGTTTTGAAACATGAGACTTATTACTAATTTCAATAATACTTAGTTCCGCAGCGTGACGTTCGTTTTTATCAAAACCAGTCATTGATTGAATAACCATAAATTTACCATCTGGGGATATTTGAGGATTCATAGCACATTCCATAAAAGTCTCTTTCTGACCGTTTTTCATATCATAAACTTTAACTATTGGTTTTTCATTTTGGCAATAATCATAAAATAGTAAATCTTCTTTACCCCATTCCAAAAATACATTTTCAGCATTATAGAATTCTGGATATTGATATGAGTCAATTATCTCCACCTTATTATCCCCTAAATTCCTTATATAGATATTAATCCGACCATTATTTTTACCTATATAGGCTATTTTATTATTATTAACTGAGTAATCAAATACTACTATTTTATCATCTAAGCTTAGTGGATATATTTTTTTATCTTGATTATTGAAAAGTTTATTTTTTCCTAAGATAACATCTCCATTGGGTAGCTCATGGTAGATGGGTTTTTTCTCCAACCATGGTTTGTAGTAATATTTCCCAATCGTTTCATTATTATTGTTATCTCGAACCTCAAAAACAAAACTTCCGTCATCGGATATATTTTCTAAACAATTAATATTAATATTTGAAAGTTTTTTGGCGTCATTGTCATTAACAATTGGGGGATTGGTTTGATATAAACCCTTTTCAACAATCATATCTTTTAAAAATATCGAATTAGATATACTATATGCAATGCCTGCAAAACTAATTAGAATAGTAAAGGCTAATACTATGATTTTTATTTTTTTATTCATTATTAATATTCCTCCTCTAAGGTAAATATATCGTGTTTACTTTATAATCAGTATTTGCATAAATTGTTACATTCTGTGTTCTTGCCCCATAATCATAACTAAGTGTTTTATTACCAGTAGTTGCTCTTGCTATATAATAGTTTATACCATAAGAAGCTTCATCTGGAAAAGGATTTCCATTTGCCATTATAAAATATGAATATGATGCTCCATAATTAACATCTGTACCTTTTGTTGCTCCAGATATTCTTTTATACCTAGCCCAACTCCCACCTGAAGTACGTACTTCACCAAGTACCCCACCGTATCCATCAGAAGTACTTCTTGATAAAAGCCCTTCAGGATTTCTTTGACTATACCAACTGTTAGTTCCCATCCTAATTTCAAAGTGTAAATGTGGACCTGTTACATTTCCTGAACTGCCAGATTCTGCAATCTTATTTCCTTGATAAACCGTTTGATTAACGGCGGGGCAATCTGAATAATCACTTAAATGCGCATATAAATGATAAAATTTTACTCCTGCATAATTAGGATGATTTGATTCAATAATTATATATTTACCGTATGAATCACCACCAAGATCTGCCTTAGTTACCACTTTACCAGTATAGGCAGCGTATACATCTGAACCAGATGCAGCGGCAAAGTCGATACCATGATGACCGTATGTGCTTGACGAAGTAAGTTTTTCAGCATATAAATACCCTGCATTAACGGGAGCTGAAACTGGAGTAACTAAATTAATACCCCCGTAAACCGCCATAACAGGGGAGTATAATCCAGTTATTAGTATTCCCATAATTAAAAGAATTGGTAAAGCGTATTTACATAAAGTTCTTTTTATAATCAACATTAACATCTCCTTATTGTAAATTTTCTAAAAAAATATTTTACTATCTCACTTCCAAGCTTCCAAGAATATCATAGTTTTATTCCACTATGTTGATAATATTTTTGTCACTTTAACTATAATATAGTGTTGCGGCTGAACTAAAGTGGCGTAAAGCTGACGGAATTGCCTGACCGAGAATTGCTGTAAAAGATGACCGTTGTTCCAGACAGAACAATAATGATAAGATGACTGTAAAAATGCAATAACGGAGGAACGGTTGTGGAGAAGTACAAGAAAATTGATGAGAAGATTGGTGAAGGGTACAAATTACTTGAACGTGGCCAAATTATCAAGGCTTGCGATGTATGGCTGGATGCCTGGGAAGATATAAAAACCGTAATGGCTGCAGATAAGGTCAAAGACTTACCCAAACTGCAAGGGAAATATAAGTGGAGAGAATTTGTAATGAACTATGTGCAGGATCTTGACGATCAGTTGCACAACGCGGCAATTGAGAAACCCCAATATCTCTCTAAACGAATCAGATATTGTGAGGAACTCCTTGAGTTATGCGGCGATAAGGATGAACTGATAATCGAAAACACTCGTCGGTCCATAGCGGAATCTCATTATGCCCTAGGCAACAAGCAAGAATGTGACCGGCTTTTTAAAATGTGGCTGACTGATGACCCGGCCTGGGGATGGGGCTACATCGGCTGGGCAGATTGCTATCACTACGGTACCAAAAGTATCGAACCCGACAATGTAAAGGCTGATGAGATTATCAACAGTGCCCTAAGGGAAAAAAACCTGAGAAACAGGGCTGACGTAGTAGACAGAGCCATTGAAATATATACTGCTTTGGGCAAGAATCAACAGGCAGCAGAACTGGAAAAAGAGCTTAAAGAATTAAGCGCAGCCTCCAAAGGCAAGACTGTGTCAAACACTCCGGTTACTGTAATTAAGATTGGCCGCAATGAACCTTGTCCTTGCGGCAGCGGCAAAAAATACAAAAAGTGCTGCGGGAAATAACTGCTTATGATCTGTCTCGCAAAGTACAGGTTGATTTTAGACAAGGATAACAGCAACAAATACTATGTTAAAAGCGAAGAGAACAGCATCTGTCCGGTATGCGGCTGTTGTGAGCTTAAAGTAATCGGCAGCAGAAAGCGAGGCGCTCTCCAGGGAGACGGTGAAACAATCATTCTAATCATTCGTCGGCTCCGCTGCAGGAACTGCCTCAGAATCCACCATGAACTGCCTGACATCCTGGTGCCGTACAAACGATATGCCGGCACCGTTATTGAAGCAATCCTTGACGGTACCGTAACTGAGGTTTGCTGTGAAAACAGCAGCATTTTCAGAATTAAAAGATGGTTTGCGGAAATCTCGGAATATATTGCCGGATGCCTCTGTGCAATAGCTGCCCGGCCCATCAGCGAATTAAAGACCTGGTGGGAGATGCAACCGGCTGGCTGGCCAGAGTTGTCCGGACTATGGTAAATACAAATAACTGGGTACAGACCCGTTTGGCCTTTTTGTCCTGATGGACAAGTTATACACTCATGTTGAATTCCGAATATTAGGGAGGTAAATCAACATGAGAGACCAAAAGAAAGCTGAGGCTATTGCCACACAAAGAGTACAACTGCTATCCCCGCTTCTGACTGAAGGGTTGGATCCTGCCAAAGCCAGACAGATTAAAGAGCAAATCTGTGAGCAGGCAGGAATTTCTGAACGTACTCTGCGGAGATATCTGGCAGAGTACAAGGCACATGGCTTTGCCGGACTTAAACCCAAAGGAAAAGCTCAGAGCAGAACCGAAGAAGCCATTCCCCTACATATCTTGGAACAGGCCATCTTGCTCCGAAGAGAGGTTCCCAAGCGCAGTGTGGCCCAAATCATCCAGATTCTAGAATGGGAAGGCCTTGCCCAGCCGGGACAAATCAAGCGCAGTACACTGCAGGAGAAGCTAGCCGAACGCGGATACAGCGCCAGGCATATGCAGATGTATATGAGTACCGGTGTTGCTACTCGGCGGTATCAGCAGAAGTATCGTAACAAGCTTTGGCATTCCGACATTAAGTATGGACCCTACTTGCCTATTGGTGTAGATGGCGCCAAGAAGCAGGTATTCTTAGTAACCTTTGTGGATGATGCTACTCGACTTGTTCTTCACGGGCAGTTTTATCCAACATTGGATCAGGTGATTGTTGAGGATTGTTTTCGCCAGGCTATCCAAAAATATGGAGTGCCGGAGGCAGTATTCTTCGACAATGGGAAACAGTACCGGACAAAATGGATGGGGCGAGCTTGTGCCAAGATGGGCATCAGGCTGCTATTTGCCAGGCCCTTCGCGCCAGAATCGACTGGAAAGGTAGAAAGATTCAACCGGGTGGTTGATGCCTTTCTTAGTGAAGCCGCCTTGGAGAAACCACAAACATTAGATAAACTCAATGAGTTGTTCTGGGTCTGGTTAGAGGAATGCTATCAAAACAAGCCTCATTCTGCCCTGGAGGGCAACGCCAGTCCAGCCAGCGCCTATCGTAGCGACAAGAAAGCCCTCAAATTTCTGGACCCGGAAACAATAGCCATCGCCTTTCTTCATTGTGAAGAACGCAAAGTTGACAAGGCCGGATGTATCAGCTTCCAGGGCAGAAAGTATGAAGTGGGGCTTAGTTTCATCGGGTGTACTGTGGATGTCATTTATGACCCCGCAGACATTACTGAACTTACCATTGAGTATGAAGGTCATACCCCTTGGAAAGCCAGGGAACTTGTTATCGGAGAAAGGGTTGAGCAACGACCGAAGTTGCCTGAACATCTAGGGATAAAACCAGCAGAATCCTTAAGACTCTTAACTGCAGCTCTTGAGAAGAACCAGCAACGAATTGAACGACAGGCTCCTGCCGTTTCCTACAGGGCTGTAAGAAAGGCAGGGGACTAAGATGTTTGAGTCTTTTTACGGTTTATCTCAAACTCCCTTTTCACGGGATATTCCAACGGACCAATTGTATCAGTCACTCATGCTGGAAGAGACGTTAGGCCGGCTGGAATATGCCGCAAAGCGTCAGTTGTTCGCTGTTGTTACCGGTGACTGTGGAACCGGCAAGACTACTACTATCCGTCGATTCAGGGATTCCTTAGACCCGGCTAAATTCATGGTGCTGTACCTGGCGGATTCCAAGCTGACACCCAGACATTTCTACAAGGGTCTCTTGGAGCAGCTAGGCTGTGAATCCAAATTTTATCGTGGCGACGCCAAACGCCAACTGCACCGGGAAATCGAGCTTATGCGGGGTATCCAGCATCTTCAGCCTGTTGTCATCGTAGATGAAGCACATCTTCTGGACCGGGAGATGCTGGAGGAAGTCAGATTTCTTCTTAACTTTAAAATGGATGCCCAAAGTCCTATGGCTCTGATCCTCGTTGGTCAGAGTGAACTCTGGGAAAAGTTCAAGCTTCAAGCCTACGCCGCCATCCGCCAGCGTATCGATCTCCAGTGTAAACTGCCACATTTGGATAGAGCCCAGACAGGCGACTATGTGAAACGGCATCTTACTTACGCCGGTTCAGATCATGATATCTTTTCAGATGGCGCCTTGGATGAGATATTCCGATTCTCCAGTGGTGTACCCAGGCTGATAAACAAACTCTGTACTCACTGCCTCTTATATGGGGCACAGAATGGCCGCCGGATCATCGATGACCACATGGTTAAGCTGGTTATTCAGGGTGAATTGTCATGAAGCAGCGGTGGTGCAAGATGACATATAACTACGAACAAGACCGCTGGATAGTCGATACGGGAGATTACAGCTATGGACTTCGTTGTGGAGAAGTTTTTGATTTGTTAATCGGTTCAACTAGTATTCCTTGCCGCATAGAGTACGATCATCAGTGGTATGTGATTATGCCGGGAGCCCGCTTCAATTTGCGGATCAGGAATTCGTACAAGGTGGAAATATAACGGCATCCGGGAAGGTGGCGATAAAGTCGTCTCACCTTCTCGGCCACTGGCCAAATTGTCCGTCATAAACTGGACACCATATACTGGCAGTTACAGGACATTATGAAGTGTCAGTAACACCAAAAACCATTATAAAAAGAACTAAAACACAGATGAATTTTTTCATAATTAAGCTTACTCCCTTCGAAAAATCTATTTGTTACTGTTTAAAATGGCTAGTCTGATAATCACCACCCCCAGAAAAAACTTTTAGCCCACTGGATTCACCATGCCTTCCTAAATTCACTCCCTTCACTTCCTACTTTAGTGCAAAAATTTAGGACTGTCTTATAACCTCGTCTATAAAGTGCCATTACCCGTCCCAAAAGGGAATTTGCCTGTCTGAAAGTGTAGCAGCATAGTAATGATAAAAATTAGGATAGGGGGCGGCAATTAGCCGCCGACCCTCCTACAAAACCGTACAAGTCGGCCTGGATACGGCGGTTCGCCAGAATTAGCGTGCTTCGAGTACCTTTGTGTCAGGCTTAACAAACCAAGGCTAGCAAGATACTCATTGGTTTAGGTGCGTTTCAAGATAGGACTATTGGAGATTCTCCAGTAGCCTTTTCTTGTGTTGGCGTATTCCCATGCTTTACTGCTGTCAATTCATTGTCCATCATTAAGTATTTACATAAAAAAACTGCCGACATTTACTTTGTCGACAGTCTGATGTGCGTGTCTCCCATATACGGCATCAGTATACCCATCTTGGTTAACGTCGTATCTCACTATAACAAACTTACCAAAGTTAGGATCAATTGAGGTATTAATATATTCAACTACACTATGAGCAAGGGGATATACATTTGTTCCTGTCTTAGCGCTAAAATCTACTCCTCCATGCGGTGAGGATGATAGGGGCCTGGGGTTGTTGTATTTACTTGTTACGCCAGGATATAACTGGTTGTTTGAACTATCCCTGAAAGGAGAATATAAGTACCAGGTACCGTAATACTGTCCTGTATACCTAAACTTCTCAGAGTAGTCAGCAGAATACCCATATGCTGATACTGTCGTGAAAATCAATAATAGGGGCAAGATAAGAGATATAATTGTTTGTTTACGCATTCTCCTTCACCTCCCATTATTTCGTAGTGTAGAGTTGTCCTCCAGCTGAGAAGACAACTTTCCCGGCCGACCATGACGGTACTACGCCGTCGTCAAATTTCAGACCATCGGGGGCATCCAAGGTCTGGAGATTAAGTGTATTGCAATCTAGAATAATTAGCTTTGTGTTAGCAGAAAAGTCCTGTACAAGGAAAGCGACCTTATCAGTTGTCTCATCCCAGCCATAGAAAGCATTGTTTTTATACCCAGCAGGTACATCGAGCTTAACAGATTTATTCTCTTTAAGATTAAATAAATATTGTTCCGGTTGAACAATACTGTCCTTTACATATTGGAACATAATATATTGGCCAGAGGGCGAATATCCCGTTACCATAACCCAGTCGGCTATCAGAACTTGTTGCTGTGAAGAAGCAGTGTTAACTTTTCTGAGATCACCTTTTGAGCCTATAAATATAAATTCTTCATCATTAAACCAGGTTACTGGGATTATATCTTCTTCTATTATTTTTTTTGTGGCGGAACCAGAAATATCTGTTACCCATAAAGCAGACCTAGGATTATCAGGATATCCTTCTCTATTGGAAGTAAACGCTATCTTATCTTCCGAAGGTGATAGTTTAGGATTACCTGCCCAATAGAGAATCAGGGTATCGGTATCCTTACCCTGTTTGGCAAGTTCCGCCTTGCGTTCATACAATTTGGTTTGGCTAATGCTGCCTACAGTATCCGGTTGGATGTTAATAGGTTCTAAGTCATCAACATTTGCGACCCATAGACTACCCATGGAGTTATCAGTAAATACAACCTTGTTCTTGCCTATTGTAAGATCTAAGGGGCCACCTTCAGCACCTGGACGGATAGAAAGAACCTTCCCATCTTTTATAAATTTCACCAATTCAAAAGTCTGTTCAGATTCTTTTCCTTTGTTAATTGTTATACTCTTGCGTTCAGTCTGAACCTCCTGAAGTTTATTCTCATGTAGAATGTATCCTCCTGTTATAGTCCTACTCCCCGAACCTTTCTCGGAAACTATGACCTCGCCAGGTGCTCCCCTCAAACCTTTGCCGAATATCTTTTCAAAAAAACCTTGCGCATTTGCTTGATAAAATGCAGTTGGTAGTAATATGGACAACGTTAATACAAGAATAAGATGCTTTCTTTTCATCCTATCCCCACCTTTCAAACAATACTGTTTACATAATTAATTATACGTGAAGCAATTAACTAAATCATAGAACTGCCTCCCCCTCTCCTTTACAAAAAATTTATATAAAATCACCTCCCTTTATTTACTAAATAAATAAGGACTGAAATACACTCAGGTAAGGGTCTGGATGTTCAAACCAACTTATGTCATTTAACGACATCCAATAAATTCCGGAAAAATTCTTTCAGCCCACTGGATTCACCCCCTTTCCTAAATTCACTCCTTGGCTGCCGAATATTTCCCCTGGAAGTAAAAATCTCTGAAGGTCTTGAAGTATCAGGGTCACTGAAAGATCAATGGCCAGTTTCCCCTCGATATATTCCCTTAAATACTATACCATTTGAATTTCAGTTCCTTGTTCAACATCTTATTCCTTACCTTTCTAGTATCCTTCCGGGTTCGTTTTTACCGCAGTAACGTAACCGCTGCCCTTAATACACAGGTTGCCCTAGACTGTGACTAGGGCTGGTGCAACTGCCTGTCGCACAGAAAAGGCCCCCTGGGATCCCCCAGGGGGCCTTTTCTTTCAGACCGCTTTACCGGCTTACTCCACCATAAGTTATTCGTTGAGGTAATCTATAGCGTATTGAGCATAGAGGGCAACCCCAATCTCCAGGGCGTCCTCGTCAATGTTAAACCTCTCGTGATGATGAGGGTAATCAGCCTGTTTCTGGGAGTTGCCCGCGCCCAGGAAAGCCAGTACGCCCGGAGCTTTTTCCAGGAAGAAAGCAAAGTCTTCGCCGCCCGTTGCCTTCTCCATACTGACAACACCCTCCCTGCCTAGGAGTTTTTCCACCGTACCGGCAGCTCTTCTTGAACCATTTTCGTCATTTATATTAGGAGGAGTGCTGAAAGTATATTCCAGCTCTGCTTCGGCCCGATAGCTGGCAGCTGTGTTTTTTGCAACCCTCTCGATCATGGCAGGGAAACCTTCTCTGATTTCTTTGTTAAAGCATCTGGTGCTTCCTTCCAGGACCGCCTCACTGGCGATAACATTAAACCTGGTCCCGGCTTTAAATACACCTACACTAACCACGGCAGATTCAAGGGGACTGATCTCCCTGCTCACAAGGCTTTGCAAGTTCATCACGACGGCTGAGGCGGCCACCACAGCGTCCACGCCCTGGTGAGGCATAGAGCCGTGCCCGCCTTTGCCCTTGACCGTAATTTTAAATAGGTCTGTAGCCGCCAACCTGGGGCCAGGATCAACGGATACTTTCCCAGACTGAAGGCCTGACCAGAGGTGCATGCCAAATACCTCATCCACGCCATCCATGACACCTTCAGCTACCATCATCTGAGCTCCCTGAGCCAGTTCCTCGGCAGGCTGGAACAAAAGTTTTACTTTACCGTTGAAAGTGCTTTTTAGCTCATTCAGTATTTTGGCAGCTCCCAGCAGCATGGCTGTGTGACCATCATGACCGCAGCCGTGCATATATCCTTCATTCACAGACTTATAGTCAATGTCGTTTTTTTCGCACAGTTCAAGGGCATCCATGTCTGCCCTGAGGGCAATGGTCCTTCCCGGGCCTGCCCCCTCAATTATCCCTACAACTCCCGTACCCGCAACACTGAAACACGGTATACCCATTTTCTCAAGTTCTTCTTTAACCCTCCGGGCCGTCCTGAATTCTTTCAAACTGGGCTCGGGATGTTTGTGGAATTCTCTTCTCATCTCAATGACATACTGCTTGTATTTGTTTGCCAGTATCTTAGTTTGCAATTTGTTCACTTCTTTCTCTTTGGTATTGTTTTTTATCTCAGAATATTACTACAAAAGTTTAACAAAGAAACCGGCAATAATAACGGAAGTGATGGTGACCGTTACAAAACCTCCAACCAGCATTTTGGGAAGCATCTGGTTCAATGTATAATGATATTCCTCTTCATTGCCCGATACGGATTTAATGGCCTCAATGGTTAAGATATAGTCGGCCGGGAAGCCGTAGAGAGCGGTCATGGCAACAGACAATGCCATCTCCTTTGTTTCTCCCAGAAGTTTTCCTACCAGGATTGACATAATGGCCATACCAATCATGCCTATAATAATCAGCCCAAAAAGAGGAAGGGCAATCTGGGCCAGCATTGCAGGCGTAGCTTCTGCCAGGTTGGCAAAGATAAAGGCCATCAATCCCGTCATCAGGAACCCAAAGGCATTGGCTTTATTCAGGGCCTGCTCTTCCAATAATCCTATTTCCCGGCCTATTACACCGAAAAGGAGGCAGAGCACAAACTCATTCACATGGATGAGGGGCGCAACCTGGGAAGCCAACCAGGCCACAATACCCAGCTTGGCAAGAATGATATATGGCGTCTGGTATTTTTCAGGGAGGGGCGGAATAATCCTGAACCTGCTTTGTTTGACGGCAGCCATGGCCCCAAGTGACCTGGGCTCCGGCTTAATCACAACTTTCCCGCTTCTCACCAGGTCAACCAGCCTTTTTCCCTCTTTTTTGAGGAGCCAGGCCGTAATGGGATAGCCAAAAAATCCTTGCATGATATAAACAGATGTGGCCAGAACAGCTATGGTGGTGAGACCTTTGGCTTTAGCCGCACCGGTCATGAGTATGGATGCAACCACGCCACCGGTCAAGGGAGGGGTTGCTGCCACCACAGCTTCCCAGCCAAACAGAGCATTGCCAAGGGTAAGGGCCAGCAAACAGATACCCGCATTACCCGCAAGACCGATTAGGACCGTCCGCCACTGTCTTAAAAGTTCGCTAACACTCATCAGGGTACCCATATGAGTTATTAATAAATACATAAACAAGAATACTACTGGTTTGGCAAAGGAACCCTGGGTAATAATATCGGGCGGGAGAAAGGTCCAGAAACCCAGGAGGAATAAAACGGCAGACACAAAAACTGAGGGAACGAATGCTTTTGTTTTGGCAGAGATAACTTCTCCCACCGTAAGAATAATCAGGATAATACTGAAGGCCGCAATTACACTTAACTTCACTAAATACACCTCTTTTTCTGATAGAGTAGTTTATATGTTAACCTGGCGAAATCACCAGGATTATCACATTAATTATCAATTATCTCAGCAATATCCAGTACCGTGTGTAATAGAACTTCTATGCCTTTCTGAATTTCTCTATAATCTGTCCATTCTTCGGGACAGTGGCTCCGGCCTCCTTTGCTGGGGACAAAAACCAGGCCGGCATCTGTAATCCCAGCCATGACCATAGCGTCATGCCCGGCTCCGCTCAACATTTCCCTCCAGGCAATACCTTTTTTTTCGCAGTATTTCCCCATGATATCCCTGATGCCCTGTGATAATTCCACTGGCTCAACTTTGAGCAAGTCTTCCATTTCGTATCTCACTTTGGTGCCTGCCGTAACTGTTTCCAAACTCATTTGAATTTGCCGGCCCACCCAGTCTATGCAACTGGAATCTTTAGACCTGATATCAACAGTAAACACCACTTCCGACGGCACAATATTGGCTGCCCCAGGTTTTACATTCAGGATTCCCACTGTGACCACTGTGCCCTGCCCTGCTTCCCGGGCCAAGCCGCTGATCCTGCTAATTACCTTGGAGGCCGCATCAAGGGGGTCTGCCCTCATATCCATGGGAGTAGTCCCGGCATGGTCCGGCCTGCCCTTTAGTTTTACCCTGAACTCGTGAATACCCACTATGTAATGAACAATACCTACCTCTTCACCGTTTTTTTCGAGAACAGGTCCCTGCTCAATGTGCAGCTCAAGAAATGCCTTTATTTTGTTCTTATCTCTCCTGGCCGTTTCAATTCTTTCCGGGTTAAGACCGAAATCTTTCATGGCTTCAAACATGGAGATACCATTCTCATCCCTGTTTTGCATGAGTTGCTCTTTGGTTACTTTCCCGGCCATGGCCTTGCTTCCGTACAGCCCTTGGCCAAACCTTCCCCCTTCTTCTTCAATCATGGCCACAACTTCCACGGGGTACCTGGTCTTGATGTTGTTTTCCATGATTACCCTGGCTATCTCCAAGCCCGCGACAACACCCGCTGGTCCGTCAAAATTGCCCCCATTTCTAACAGAATCAAAATGGGACCCAACCATCACCACGGGCCCATCCTTAAGCTCACCTTCAATTCTCCCAAATAAGTTGCCTGCAGCATCTTCATAAACCTGGATGCCCAGGCTTCTCATTTCCCTGGTAAGATACCCCCGGGTCTTTTGATCCTCTTCTGTCAGTGACAGCCTGGTCATTCCTTCCCCCGGCGTGGCCGTAAACTTAGTCAGTTCCTCAAGGTCTTGTTTTATTCTCTCAAGATTGGTCTTCATTTTTCATGCACTCCCGGACATGGCTGCTCTATATATATCTATATACATAAGAGCAATCATATTTTGCATAAGTATTACTATTTATTGATATTATTCAGTCTATCAGGTAGACTTTAATTAATCTATGTTTTTAACAACGAATATTTATCATTATCTTTGTTGTTTTTAACAACTATACAATAAGGTGGTTAATATGAGTGAAATTTACACACAAAACCAGAATAAAGTCGAAAGGCTGGAGGCACTGCTTAAACTCTCGGAACTTCTAAATTCAGCCCAGGACACCAGTTATATCCTTAACGCATTGCTCGCGGAATGCCTGAAATATATCAAGGGAGGTGACGCAGGCATTATTTTTCTTTATAACGAAGAAGAACAACTGCTTGAAGTACGTTCCTATGTAGGGTTTGACAGTGAAGTCGAGAAAGTAAAGCTTAAACCTGATGAGTCCATGACCGGTATCACCTTTACCAGCAGGAAGCCTCTGCTCTTCAGCAGTTACGAGGAGGTTCAACGAGCAGTCGCTACTATGGAAAAGGCTAACAGGGAAATCATTAAAAACACATACGAAAATCTTTTTCCCAGAATACACAGCACTATCTGCTGTCCTCTGATTTTCAGGGAAAAGTGCCTAGGCGTCATCGTCGTGGACAACTTCAAAAAAGAAAGCCCCTTGAATGAAGACGACCTGGAATTTCTCCGGGTCATTTCTATCCAGGCGGCTATCGCGGTCAATAACGCTCTCAATTATGAAAAAGAGATTCAGAACAATAGAAATTTACAGAGGTATAACAAAATAATCGAAAAACAGCGGAACGAGTTTGAATACTCGGCAGTCCTGCACAATAAACTGACAACAATGGTCCTAGAAGGCTGTTCCGCGCAGGACATCATTCACGAGCTTTCCGTACTCATAGACAGGGATATAATTATTTTGGACCTTTTCTTTAACATCAGAAATTATGTGCTTGAAAGAAGCGTACCCCTAAAAATATTAAAAAGAAACAGGGCCAGCATTTCCCAGAAACTCAGCAATTTGAGCAGTACAGTATATAAAATTCCCGAAACAGATTACAACCTCTTTCTCAACCCGATTGTGGTCAGTAAAGATACCCTGGGCTGGCTGGGCGTAATAAGCAGAAACCCTCTTACATCGGAGAAGGACAAAATAACCCTGGAAAGAGGCTCAACCATCCTGGCCCTGGAACTGCTAAAAATCAACGAAATTCAGGAAATAGAACAAAAACTCAAAGGCGATTTCCTGGATAACCTGATTCTCAGCTACGATTACAGCTATGTGGGAAAACTGTGCAGGCAGTACGGCTACAATACGGAAAAAGAGCACCAGATCATGGTTTTGCAACTCATGAACACTTCTATGAAAAAAAAAGACGGCAATCTTTACAATCCGGAGTTTATTTACTGCCAGAAAAGGTTAAACGAGTACTTATCAAGAGCCTTGCTCACTTGTTTTCCCAATACCATTTCCATCATTAAAGGCCACAACATTATCTTCATCCTGGAATTAAACAAAATAACCCTTTCCAACCTGACTAAAAAATCCCTGGAAAAAATACTATTCAACGACCAGGTAAAATCTATCTTGCCCAGGAGTCACAAAACCATCTCAGCAGGGATAAGCGATGGTTTCGCAGATATTGCAAGCTTTAAAAACAGTTATAACAATGCCATGCAGGCCCTTAAAATCGGCAGCCAGCTTTATCAAGGCGAATTTATCGTTTTTTATGAGGAACTGGAAATAAAAAAAATCCTCCTCAACAACCCCCCTGAAGTACTCCGGGATTTTGTGGAGAAGACTCTGGGTAATCTATTGAATTATTCCAACGCCTCACGCAACGAGTTCCTGGTTACACTCCTTACCTATATCAAGAGTAACGGTAACTGGTCCTTTACCAAGGAAAAACTAAACATCCACGGGAACACCCTGAGCTACAGGTTGAAAAGAATCGAAGAAATACTGGGCTTAGACCTGGAAGACTATAACCACCGGCTGAAAGTTCAACTGGCCCTGGAGATGATGGAAATTATGTAACACAACCATATGTTATAATCCACCCACCAGATGATAATACCATATCTTTTGTTTGCCGCTGGGGACTAACGTGGAAATACCAGTCTTTCGGCAAATTTAAAACCTTCGGCTACACCAATTTGCTGAAGCATTTTGACTGATCAGTCATTGATGGAATACTGGACAGCAGTTCTCATGGAGACTAGTCCTCTATAGCGCTTGTCATAGTTCTTGGGAGCCCCCACTTCCTCGTTGTTGCGATAAGCTTCCGGATAATCATCATTGACTGTAGCCGGAGAATAACCTTTTTTCTAAAGCGGGTGCGAAAACAACGATGGGTTTAATGGCCGATCCCGGCTGGCGTAATGCCTGTGTCGCCCGGTCAAAACTCCTTTTCCCCTCCTGGTTCCTCCCACCTACCAGTCCTTTGATTTAGCCTGTACGGTGATCAATCACCACCATGGCCGATTGTATTATTTCATTATTCTCACCTTTGGGAAAATGAAGCGGGTTAGTATAAACCTCCTCCATTTTCTTTTGCACTTTTGTATCTAAAGTTGTATAAATCTTGTAACCGGCGGGAGAAAAGCGCCCAAAATATTCGGAAGTTATCACGATTTTTCTACCCATATGAACTCTCCTCTATTGTTTCAAGGATTCTGCCAGTACTTCGGCAATATCCCGCACCTGGACAAAATCCTGTTGTTCTTTGGTTTTCACGCCGTCCCCCAGCATGGTCAGGCAGAAGGGACAGGCGGTACATATCATTTCACTCCTGGTGGACAGGGCTTCCTCAGTGCGCAGCATATTGATTTTCTGGCCATGTTCTTCCAGCCACATGCGGCCTCCGCCGCCGCCGCAGCAAAAACTGGTTTCCAAATGGCGGGGCATTTCTACTACCCGGACACCGGGCACAGCCTGTAAAACCTGCCGGGGCTCCCGGTACAGGCCGTTATAACGCCCCAGATAGCAGGAATCATGGTAGGTAATGCTCTTTAATTCACCTTGCTCAAAAACCAGTCTTCCCTTAGCAATAAGCTGGGCCAGAAATTCGCTGTGATGTAAGACACGGTATTTGCCGCCCAAGTGGGGATACTCATGTTTCAAGGTGTTGTAGCAGTGAGGACACTGGGTCACGATGGTTTTCACACCCAGGACATTAAGGTTCTCAATATTCTCCATGGCCAGCATCTGGTACAGGTATTCATTGCCCAAACGACGGGCCAAATCACCGCAGCATTTTTCCTGGTTACCCAGGACCACGAAGTCCACTCCTGCCGCCTGGAACAGCTTAACAAGAGCCAAGCTTACCTTTTTATTTCGCTCATCAAAGGCCCCCGAACAGCCCGGCCAGTAAAGTATCGTCTCATCCCCGATTTCCCCATCCTCAGCCAGTTTAACCTCCAGCCCTTCCAGCCAGTTTGTCCTGGCAGCCCAGCCCAATCCCCAGGGATTGCCGTTGTTCTCCAGGTTACGGAAGGTAAGCTGCAGTTCACCGGGCATTTCGCCTTCTGTCATCACCAGATAACGCCGCATATCTACAATCTTCTGGACATGTTCGATGGAGGCCGGGCATTGTTCCTGGCAGGAAAGACAGGTGGTACAGAACCAGTTGGTCTCCGGAGTAATTCTTTCATTAAACAGGCTGCCACTTTCCTGGGCAGCGGCCGCTTCCGGTAAAGCCTTTCCAGTCCCGGATCCTACTGTTCCTCGGCAATTATACAGTTCGGCCTTCAGGTCCTGGGTCAAGGCTTTAGGAGAAAGGGGCTTGCCCGAAAGATAAGCAGGACAGTTATCCTGGCAGCGTCCGCAGCGCACACAAGCTTCCGTATCAAACAACTGCTTCCAGGTGAAATCCCTGATTCTGCCTACTCCAAAACTTTCAGCTTCCTCATCTTCCAGATCCAGTTTAGAAAGGGCAATCCCCGACTGGGGATCAACCAGGAACTGGTTGGCGGGAATCAAAAGGATGTGGAAAAGCTTGGAGTAGGGTAAATAAGCAATAAAGCCCATGGAAAGGAGCATATGGAACCACCACAGCCAGCTGTGGGCAGTTTTTAGGGATTCCATACTTAAACTGCGCCAGGGCAACCCGAAGATCAACCCTACAGGCGACCAGGCCTGCCAGGGGTCCTGGGTAGCCACCATACGCAATCCTTCTAAAAGAAAGCCTGTGATCACAACTACAAACAAGATAGCCAGAACAAGTGCATCATCTGCCCTATTATCCAGGCGGTCGGGCTTTAAGAAATATCTGCGGTAAAAAGCCATCCCCAGGCCTACCAGGACCAGCAGGCCAAAAAGATCTGTCAGCAAAGAGAAAAGCAAATAGAAATTGCCGTACAGGACTTGCCAGCCCAAATCAGCCTGGAGCCCCACAATTAAAGTGCCAATGAATAAGATAAGAAAACCATAGAAAATAAAACCATGCATTAAACCCGGGAAGGTTTCACGGAAAATCTTTTTATGAAGCAGAGTCCCCATTAGGACCTGCACAATTCTCTGAGCGTAATTGTTAAGCCGTGCCTCGGGTTTACCCATGCGCCATAGAGTATAGTGCCGGTACAGCCCGTAGAAGAAAATACCTAAAACTACGACAAATACGCCATACATTAATAAATGACCGTCAATGTTCCAGTACAGTTCCCTGGTAGGTACCATGCTTATCCCCCCTTTACCAGGCTAATACTAAATTTTCATGTACTGGGCAGTCGTCCCATCAAAAACCAGTTCACCATGTTGGTTGGTGCAGTAGGTACGAAGAATAACCCGTTTCTTTTCTACGTTCTTTTCAATGACTTCCGCGACGGCCGTAATGGTATCGCCAAAACGCACCGGATAGGGTCAGATTAAGTTTGTTTGAGCCTCGCTCCGATAGGAAACGTTTATTTTAGTACAGGAATTATGAAATTGATTCGCATAAACATAAAATAGAAATAGAACAAAATTTCTAATACCAGGCACGCCATAAATAGTGTATAATTAATAACAATTACTAATTTTAGGTGATCGTTATGTTCCACAAGGACTATATCAAAGAGCTACTCATCAATAAAGACTTTTATGCCCTGGCTGTCTTAGCCGGAAAAAATACGGCGGTATTCAAACACCTGATACAACATCTCTATAATCCCGAGGAGCCCCTGCGCTGGACGGCTTTAGAGGCCTTGGGCTTTTTAGTGGAAAAAGTTCCGGAAATAAAGCCCGAGTACTACCGCAACCTGCTGCGCCGCTTTTTGTGGGCTATGAATGATGAAAGCGGCAATGTTCCCTGGGGTGCTCCTGAGGCTATGGGTGTTATCATTGCCGCCCATCCCCAAAAATATGGAGACCTTACACCCATGTTAATTACAACAGCTTTAGAGAACCCCATCCTCCACCCAGGTTTGCTCTGGGCCGTGGCAATCATTGCAGAAAAAGACCAATCCCTCATCGACCCGTTTTTACCTGACCTGCTGCCCCTTCTCTCCTCCCCAAACCCTGTGGTACAGGGTTATGCCCTCTGGTTTTTCAAGGGATGGGGTATCCCCATACCTCCGGAAGTGAGAGAAACCTGCCTGAAGAAAGAAGAAAAGATCACTATCTTCTGGCATGGGACCTTTCATACCCACACACTGGCGGATTTAGCCCGATAGAAAAGAAGCCTTATTTCAGGCTCCTTAGTTCAGGTATTATTTGTACATATTGGTAGTAACCAAATGCTCATTCTCTACTTCGGCAATGGCACGGAAGATTTGCTGGATCCGGGGCTCGGGAGCTCTCCGGGCAGCCTCGATATAAAACTTGATGGCCATTGTTTCGTGTTTGTTGGATTCAGCCATATTCGTCACATCATCACCAGCGCAGGTAACATCTGGTGCAGAGGGAAGCTCGATGCCCATGGCCTTGGCAAATACTTCAGCATGTTCTAATTCATGCTTCATCAAACGTTTGAAGATGGTTTCCGTGACCTGGCTCTGAGCCCTGGCAACGGCACATTTGTAATAAGCATAGTTATTCAATTCCAATTCTAAAGCCTTTTGACAATCTTCATAACTTTGCTGGCACATCTCGATTTTCCCATAATTCATCCATTCAGCAGCGGGCAGGACCAGTTTCCCAGCGGCGCCACAGAAAGGACATCGTTCCGGAGGACTAGAACCTAAATAAGTTTCCCCGCAAATTTCACAACGGAAAGGATGCATCATAAAGAACACCTCCTAAAAAGAATTATTACTATTTTTATATTAACATAGAACACATATACCCGTATATCCCTTTAAATTTTTTTCTGGAGGAGATAACCATGTGCGGCCGTTTTACCATCACCATAGACCTGGAAGAAATTAAACACTATTTTGAACTAAACTTAGTAGAAGGAGATTATTATCCCCTCTATAACGCCGCACCTGCCCAGGCCATTCCCGTTATCCACGGTAATCGTCCCCGGGTCCTGTCTTTTTCCCGCTGGGGACTTATTCCCGCCTGGGCAAAAGACATATCCATAGGTCATAAATTAATTAATGCCCGGGCAGAATCCCTAAGAGAAAAACCAAGTTTCCGTCACGCCTTTAAAAGGAGACGCTGTCTCATACCGGGCGATGGCTTTTACGAGTGGGAAAAAACAAAGACGGGCAAAAAACCCTATCGCATTATTCTTAAGAACAAAGAGCCTTTTGCAATGGCGGGACTCTGGGAAGCCTGGTTAACCCCCCTGGGAGAACCGCTCTTTACCTGTACTATCATTACCACGGAGGCCAATGAACTAGTGCAGCCTCTCCACAACCGCATGCCGGTCATTATTCCTCCGGAACGCTGGGAAACCTGGCTCAATCCACAGATACATGATTTTTCTCTCTTGCAAAGCTATTTGGAACCCTATCCTGCCCAGGAGATGAGCCTCTACCCCGTTTCTACCCTGGTCAACTCGCCAGCCAATAATGACCCTCAACTCATTGAACCAGTATAATTTTTCCAATATTAAAATCTTGATTTTCACCGTAACATGTGATATCGTATACATAACTTCATAATATTACCTCATCTCTTTACCGAGGTGAGGTAGAGGCGCGGTATCTAAGAGTAACCTTTTTGAGCTGGGAAGCTATGATAAAAGGGGAAAGGAGATATCGCCGAAGTCCGGTAAGCACCCATCTTACCGAGGCTGGGACTGCATCGAACAGGTGCAGGACTGTCACCAGGGATAGATCCCGGTTCCTGGTGGAGCGCTATCTCACGGAGGGAAGGAGGGGCATGTAGCATTAGTAAGCTTCAGGTCTCCTGAAGCTATTCTTATCTCTACCATGTCAAAGGAGGAGTATTATGATGTGTACTTACTGTGGAAGTCTAATTAACGGCGATGCTATTGAATTAGCCTATAATGATAGAACAATCCAGCTCTGTGAGGAAGAGTGTGCTATCTACTACTATCAAGAGCAGCAGCAGCGCCACTTCCAAACATGGGTTAAGATTAGGTAAGTTACTAGTTACTAGTTCTTAGTTACTAGTGGAATATTTACAGAAACAGCCTGTTATGGTTTGACCCATAACAGGCTATTTATATTGCCTTCAGAATAACGTAATCTGACATTTATTTATTACTAATAACTAATAACTAGTTACTAGTAACTAATAACTAGTAACTAATAACTAGTGCAACTACTTCATCTTTACCAGCCGCTCAGTAGGTGTGATACCTGGGATACGGCCTCGTTTGGCTACGGGTTTCCCTTCTATTTCTTTTAAGTCCATGGTCATGTCAATGGCCGGGGCTCCGGAGATATAACTGCCTACCCCAAAGGCATCGGCTCCCGCTTCTTTTAAGAGGATAATGCGTTCCGGATCTAGTCCTCCGGAAACAAATATTTTGACATGCTGGAACCCGGCCTGGTCCAGGCGTGCCCGTACTTCTTTTACCAAACCGGGAGTCACCCCTCCCCGCTCACTGGGAGTGTCCAGCCTGATTCCCTCTAAAGCCGGTCCTAAAGCCTCAGCCACGCGCAGAGCTTCTTCGGCTTCATCTTTAAAGGTATCAACCAGTACGGTCCGGGGAGCTGTGGAAGGCATAATCTCATGATAAGCCCTGGCTACCTCCACCGTATCTCCCATGATCAGAAAAATAGCATGGGGTACAGTACCGGAAGGTTCTTTGCCTGCCAGTTTAGCACCTAAGATACAGCTGGCCCCATCGGCACCTCCGATAACGGCTGCTTTTTCCATCACCGGGGCTACAGCAGGGTGTACATGCCTGGCCCCAAAACAAAGGACTCCTTTTTCTCCTGCCGCTTTCTTTATCTCCCTGGCCGCTGTGGCCCACCCACTGGAACTGGCCAGTATTCCTAAAATGGCTGTCTCATAAATACCAAAATCGCAGTATCTCCCTTTAAGACGCATCACTACTTCCTTAGCGGCAAAGGCTTGTCCCTCCTGGAGAGCCCAAATTTCTACGGGGCAATCCTGCAAAAGGGCCAGGGTTTCTGTGATACCAGCCAACACACCTTCCCGCCGGGCAAAGATTTCCGCAGTAACAACAGTATTTTCTAGGCCTCTCTGAGCTAAAATCTCCTGGGTTTTCACAAAATAGATATCCGTAGTTGCCCCAGACACAATCTCCTCATGCTGGGCGGAAAACATCCGGCGCCCTTCTTCCACCTGGATAGCATCAACCTGAGCAAGGGTTTTGATTATATTCCTCATCCAACTTCCTCCCAATTAGTTACTAGTTCCTAGTTATTAGTTACTAGCAACTATCAACTAGCAACTTTTTTTATATATCCTCTTATATACCTGGTAATCGAAAAGCACACGTTCTACATATTTCCTCGTCTCTTCATAGGGAATCTGGTCTATATCTTGTAGTTTACCTGTCCAGATCCCCTCATTCAACCATTTTTTCACTTTCCGTTCTCCCGCATTGTAAGAAGCTAAAAGCTTAGGCAAATCTCCCTTAAAAACCTTATCCAGATAGGAAAGATACCAGATGCCCATAGGGATATTGTACTGGGGTTGAAAGAGTTTATCTTCGGTGTAATCGCCCAGCTTTATCTCCCGGGCAATCCATTCCCCTGTTTCGGGCATAATCTGCATTAGCCCTTTGGCTCCCACCTGGGAATGGGCCTTAGAATAAAAACGGCTCTCCGTCCGGATAATGGCCAGTACCAGGTAAGGATCAACTTTATATTCACTGCTGTATTTTATTACCAGATTCTGATGAGGAAAGGGATAAAAAAACTTTAAGAACCAGGCACTGTTAACCAGCAAAATAAAAATTATACCAAGCACTATCAGTGAAGCGATTTTTTTCCAGTAACGGTAAAACAACGTACCCGTTCCTCCTAGTATGGCCTGTGCTGAATTTTATGTAAAGGTGCTCTTTTCCATGCTAATAATTTTTAGCAAGTTCTTTGACAAGGATTTCTGCAGTAGCCAGGTTAGTAGCTACAGTTACATTATGAACGTCACAGGCCCTGAGAAGGGCTGTCACATCAGGCTCGTGGGGCTGAGCCGTTAAAGGGTCTCTCAAAAAAAATACCATATCCAGTTCGCCATTGGCAATAAGTGCACCGATTTGCAGGTCACCCCCCAATGGGCCCGACTTATAACGGGTAACTTCCAAACCTACCTGTTCTTTAATGAGAAGACCGGTGGTACCTGTGGCCACCAGCTCACACTGCTGGAAAATCTCTTTAAAACGCTGAACGAAAGCTACCATCTCATCTTTTTTTGCATCATGAGCAATGAGGGCAATTCTATTTTTCTGTATCATGAACAATCTCCTTCCATAGGGCATCCAGTATTTCTAATGTCTCCTCCACACTTCCGCTGTTATCGATAATCCGGTCGGCATATGTAAGCTTTTCTTCGAGAGGCATCTGGGAATGGATACGTTTTATGGCCTCCTCTTGACTTAACTTATCCCGAAACATCAGGCGGTTAAGCTGTTCCTGGACCGGAACGGCCACAACCCATACTTCATCGACAAGGTCGGTCATGCCCGCTTCGATCAAAAGGGGAGCATCCACCACGATTAGGGGAACATTATCATTATCTTTCAATTCCCGGATTCTTTTTTTCGTGGCCTCGATCACTTTGGGATGGACGATGGAATTTAATTTTGTTCTCGCCTGGGGATCCACAAAAATGATTTGTCCCAGCCGTTTTCGGTCGATATTTCCCGCCTCATCGAGAACCTGGCTTCCGAAAAAAGCTACGATTTCCTGCCAGGCAGGGGTACCCCGGGCCACCAGTTCCTTGGCCAGGGCATCCGCATCAATAATTACTGCTCCCCGCTCCCGTAGATAGCGGGAGACCGTACTTTTTCCCGAAGCAATACCTCCGGTCAAACCAATTACCAACAAATATGGAGATCCTCCTCTATTTTTTTGTGCTTCCCGACTTCCGACTTCTGCTTACCGTTAACCGTGAACCGTTAACCGATTTCCGAAAACCGAACACCGACAGCCGACAGCAGATTACCGACTACTGATTGCCCACTTCCGCTCTCCGACTGCCGACTTCCGACAATGCTGTACTAAAACATGGACTAGGAAGCAATTAAACTCGGAAATCGGATGTCGCCTCAATCACCCATTGCCCTAATCATATCCTGTTGCCCCGACCCTTTCAAGTCTAAAAATGAATGAGTTTTTTGCTAAGAAAACGGCAATTGACCACCACAAATTGAGTTCCACCTCACCTGGTTTTTTCACTACCTTTACTGTATGAAAGGGACTCAGTTTTAGTGTTTAAACCTGACAGCAGGGACAAAAGACTGTTCCCCGTCCCGCTACCACGCTCCTAACCAGTTGGGTGCCGCACCTTTCACATGGCTCTCCCTCACGGCCATAGGCCTTGAGTTCATTTTGAAATCCTCCCTTAGCTCCTGTCCCATCCACATAGTCACGAAAAGAAGTCCCCCGGTGCTCCACTCCAGCCTGAAGACGGGAACGAATAGCGTAATAAAGGCGTTCCACTTCTTCTGCAGTAAGGGTTTCCACGGAGCGCTCCGGATGTAACCCTGCCTCAAAAAGTATTTCATCGGCGTAAATATTCCCTATACCCGCGATCTGCCGCTGGTCGAGGAGAAAGTTCTTCAGCTTCGTTTTCTTGTGCTGGACTTTTTCTTGTAGATAGGCCAGGGTAAATTCCTCTTCCAGGGGTTCAGGCCCCAGGGTGAAGAGCCCTCCGATGCTGTTCCAGCAGCCGGTAGGTACCAGGTAAACCAGGCCGAATTTCCTCACATCGGTAAAACGCAGTTCTTTCCCACCCGAGAGACGAAAAATTAAATGGGTATGCTTATCCACAGGCTGTGCCGGGTCCGTTACCGTTAACCGCCCTGTCATGCGCAGGTGCACAACCAGGGTCAAATCTTCACTCAGGTTTAGTAAAAGATATTTTCCTCTTCTTCCCAGGCTTTTTATCTCCTTATCCTGGATGAGACTCCGGAAAAGAGGGAGTTCCGGTTCCTTGATAATACCTCCGTAGTAAATATCCATCCCCGTAATTTTCTCTCTTATAAGGTGGGGTTCCAGGCTTCGTTTGACTGTTTCTACTTCAGGTAATTCGGGCATCTTTTTCCTCCTAAACCTTTAAGGGCACCAGGTCATACCAGTTAGGCCCCGTTTGCAAATCGACTTTTAAAGGCACGGCCAGCGGGTAGGCCTGACTCATTACCTCATTGACGATAGCTCCCATCAAGGGAATTTTTTCCCGGGGAACCTCAAAAATCAATTCATCATGAACCTGTAAAATCATACGCGCTTCAGGCTGTTCTTTCTCGATGACTTCTTGCAGTTTGAGCATAGCCAGCTTGATAATATCCGCGGCACTTCCCTGTATGGGCGTATTCATGGCCGCCCGCTCCGCAAAACTGCGCAGGTGGAAATTGCGGCTCAAGATGTCCGGTAAATAACGCCGCCGGTTTAAGAGGGTGACCACATACCCTTTTTCCCGGGCCTGAGCAATTACCCGATCAATATAGTCTTTAACCCCGCGATACCTGGCAAAATAGCTGTCAATATAGGCTTTGGCTTCAGCCCGGGTAATCCCCAGGTCCTGGCTGAGACCGAAATCACTAATCCCGTAGACAATCCCGAAATTCACGGCTTTGGCTGCGCGCCGCATTTCTTTGGTCACGTATTCCATCCTGACGCCAAAGACCTCGGAAGCCGTGCGGATATGGATGTCCTGATCCTCCAGGAAAGCTTCAATTAATACTTCGTCCTGAGCTATATGGGCCAAGACCCGTAGTTCAATCTGGGAATAATCTGCCGTTAAAAGCATGTAGTCATCCCGGGACGGGATAAAAGCTTTACGTATCCGCCTTCCTTCTTCCATACGGATAGGTATGTTCTGCAGGTTGGGTTCTGTACTGGACAGGCGCCCCGTGGCCGTTACCGCCTGGTTAAAAGAAGTATGCACCTTTCCCGTAGCGGGATCAATGATGGCCTGTAAACCGTCAATGTAAGTGGACTTTAATTTGACCAACTGCCGGTAGTGGAGAATATTAGCTACGATTTCATGTTCCTGAGCTAAAGCCTCCAGCACATCGGCACTGGTAGAATACCCGGTTTTCGTTTTCTTCCCTTTGGTTAAACCTAATTTTTCAAAAAGAATGACACCCAGCTGTTTAGGTGAGTTGATGTTAAACTCTTCTCCGGCTAAATCATATATTTCTGACGTATACTTATTAATCGCCTTATCAAGTTCTTCCCCGATCTCAATCAGTATTTTGCGGTCAAGTCTCACTCCGGTCAGTTCCATCTTAGCCAGGACATAGCTGAGGGGCAGCTCCAACTCCCCATAAAGATCCCACATTTCCTGTTCTTCCAGTTCTTTGCGAAGCCGGGGCCCCAGATCCTCCATGGATTGTAACTGGAAAAAAGCCTCCTCCTTTTCATTCTCAAAAACGCTTCTCCGCCCCAGGTATTCGGCGGCTAAAAGAGACAGGTTGGTCTCCGGCCGCGAAGGGTTTAGGAGATAAGCCATGAGCAGGGTATCATAATCTACTCCCCTTAAAGCGATCCTGTAAGGAGCAAGGGCCAGAATAGCTTTTTTCGTATCATGGACTGTTTTGGGGAGATGTTCATCCTCTAAATAGGTTTTGAACTCTTCCAGCATGTCCTTTAATTCACTGTCATTCTCCCACTCCAGCCACAGGGGTTCCCGGGAAGGGCTCAGGAGACCCAAACCCGTTATCCTGGCGCCTGTCATACCTTCTCCCGTCGTTTTCAGCAAGAGACACAATCTCTCTTTTACGGTAGAGAGATAAGGAGCCAGGGAAGCCCTATCATTGATCACTAGACCGGCGGGGAGTAACTGCTCTTTTTCTTCCGCCTGATTGCCGCGAGACGCCATTTTTTCCATGACAGCCTGGATACTGTTTTTGAACTCCAGTTCCTGGAGATGCTGCAAAACCCTTGGATAATCGGGTTCCCTGACCAGCAGGGCTTCTTTGGTAATCTCCAGGGGTACACAGCATTCTATAGTGGCTAACTTTTTGGAGAGCCGGGCCTGGTCGGCATACTCAAGCAAGAGCTGTCCCAGTTTCTTGCCCTGGAAATCCCCGGCATGGGCCAGTACGTTTTCAATGTCGCCATATTCCAGGACCAGCTTGAGAGCGGTTTTTTCTCCTACGCCAGGTATGCCCGGGATATTATCGGAGGCGTCACCCATCAAACCTTTGAGATCAATCATCTGGGAGGGCTTCAGGCCATATTTCTCCCGGAGGATTTCTTCATTATACAGTTCCAGTTCGGTAATGCCTTTACGCGTTAAAACCACCTGTGTCTGAGGTGAGATTAACTGGAAAGCATCCCTGTCTCCGGTAACTATAATGTTTTGCAACCCTTCTTTTTCACCCCATTTGACCAGGGTACCGATGATATCATCGGCTTCATAACCCTCGATTTCAAAAATCGCCAGGTTCATGGCCTTCAGCAGTTCTTTCAAGACAGGAAACTGGGGCCTCAGCTCATCGGGCATCCCTTTGCGCTGGGCTTTATATTCCTGGTAATCCTGGTGACGGAAAACGATCTTGCCCTTATCAAAAGCGATGGCCATAAATTTAGGCTTTTCGTCCTCCAGGATACGGCACAGCATGTTATAAAAACCGTAAATGGCATTGGTGATAAATCCCTGGGAATTGGAGAGCATCGGGATGGCATAAAAAGCCCTGTTAGCAAGGCTGTTCCCATCCACCAAAATAAACTTGTCCGACAATATGGTCACCTTCCTTTAATACGACTTCCGATATCCGACATCCGAATTCCAACGTTAAAATACGCGGGATGAGGGATATGCATAAACGTTCCATATCGGAGCATAGCAAACACACTGATTTATCCCGAAACGAGCTTGCTTTAGTCTGTTCTATGGGTCGATTTAGGAACGAGGTGGCATGAGCGAATCCCGCCTCATTTATCTAGTATGTCCTTTAAAAAAATTCGGTGTACAAGATTATTTTCCTGCACACCGTTTCTTTCATTATTATTTCATTATTTCTGAGAGGAATAACGTTTCTTGAACCACCACCAGCCGGCACCCAAACCAAGGGCTATCAGCACCAAGTAGGGAAGGGCCGAACTAAAGGATACGATAAGCTTACCAATACCTAACAAAATGTTATTAATGGTCCTGATAAAGGCCTCTTTAGCTTTGCCAAAAACCCCCTGGAGACCTCCCGTGGAAACCTTCTGGGTAGGCGCAGCTGTCTGCTGGATATTAATGCCGATGGTGGAGAAATCCGTGCGGTTATCGAGATAACGGAGGCGTCCTTCCATGGCTTCTATCTGGGCACGGGTATTGGCCAGTTCATTCTCCACGGCCAGGATATCACTCAACTGCCCGGATTTCTGGAGAATTGCCAGGAGCCGTTCTTCCTTAGTCTTATAAGCTTTAAGGCGGCTCTGCACATCTACATACTCTTCGGTGACATCCTGGGCATAGATGTTGCGTCCGGTGACTTTACCCAAACCTTCCATACCCGAAAGGAAAGTATCAAATTTATCCTGGGGAACCCTGACCTGTAAGTGACCGTTCAGTATTCCTTCCGGCCCTGTGGTCTGCACAGATTCGTTGGTAATATAACCGCCGTAAGATAAGACCTGATTTTTAAGACTCTCCACGGCTGCCTGGTAGTTGTCGACCCGGAGAGAAATATCCGCATTTTTAATGAGCTTCCTGTCTATGGAAGCCTCCTGAGTTCCGACAGCACCGGCCTTTTCAGTTTCTTTTACAGTAACCCCAGGTGCTGCAGGCAAAGGAGCCGGAGCAGGCATACTAGCCTCGTTTTTCATTTGAATCTGCTGGTCCATCGCCACACCGTAAGAGTGGGGAGCAGGAGCCTTCACATTGGGGGCTACACCCTTATCTGCAAGAGAATAGGTCATCTTTGTTTTTAAGTTTTCATCCATTCCCCGCCCCGCCTCTTGTTTGCTCTGGGGAGCGCCCATTTTTATATTATCGGCCATGAAAGGAACGATAGCCAGCATTAGAATCAGGGCCGCAGCCACAGGCATCAGGCCTGAGGTACGCAATTTGGATAACCAAATATGGATAAGTCCTTGAACAGATGGTTTTTCCTGCTTTTGGGCTGCCTTCTCCAGCTTTTGCCGAAGCTCCCTGCTGCGGAAACTAGCCGGAGGTATAATTTCTTCCAGCGAGGAAATCATATTAATAGTATCTTTTATGGCTTCATATTCTTCCAAACACTCCGGGCACCTGGAAAGATGTTCTTCTATTAATACCATTTCTTTTTCCGGCAAAGCTTTATCTATATAAGCCGATAAATTATCCTGAATTTCTTTGCAGTTCATTGCCTTCCCCCCTTTCTTATCGGTATAGACGGGTCAAAACTTCTTTTTGTTCCCAATCCTGTACAAGTTTATCTTTAAGATATTTTCTAGCCCTGTTAATTCGTGATTTTACGGTACCAAGGGAACATTCCAACTGCTCAGCAATTTCCTCATAAGTAAACCCCTGTATATCCCTTAAGACTAAAGCCAGACGGAATTCCGGGGAAAGTGTGTTGATCAGTTCCTGGATTTTCTCCCGCAATTCCTTTTTCTCATAAAGCTCAGCCGGCCCGGGCTCAGATGAAGCAACTTGTTTTTTTACTTCTCCTTCCCCTAAAGTAATTTCTCCATCAAGAGACTCAATTTGTGTCCGGTATTTCTTACGTAACTCATCGCGGCACAAGTTAGTAACAATCCGGCACATCCACGTTAAAAAAGATGCTTCACCGCGGAAGTTGCTGATGGATTGAAAAGCGCGAAAAAAAGCTTCCTGGGCTAAGTCGTTGGCATCTTCGTGATTTCCCATGAGCCGGTAAGCAACATTATATATTTTTCTCTCATAACAGCTCACTAATTCTTCAAAAGCATCAATATCGCCGTTTTTGCTTCTGGCTACTAAGGCCTCGTCACTGAACACGGATCAGCTGCCCCCTTTCATGTACCAATTTATTTAGACGAATATAGTCGTAAATTGTTCCAAACTCATGTCTCCTTTGACAGAGATAATTGCCAACAAAATTTTATCACAACTAACTATTGACAGGATAGGCTTTTTCAGAAGGGGCACAATATTCTTGGAAAGGGGGGAATAATGAATGGGTGATAAGTATACCGATAAAGTCCCTACTGTCGGTAGAAAAAATCTGGGCAAGCAAAAAAACCTGAAAGTAGAAAGCGGTAAAGAACTGGCACCCACTGGTTACGGGACAACTCAACTTGCTGATAACGTCTATAAAAATGATCCCAAACCAGGCCCGGGCGGCGGCTGACCCTAGGCATCCGGACAAGAGTTCTTGTCATTGCATAAAAGATTAAACTATTTATATTTAGGAGGTTAAAAAATGGCTGGTAACAACAAAACTACTGGTAAAAACTTTAAACAAGAGACTGCTTCTGAACTGGGTGTACAAAAAGTAATGGGTGCTGGAAAAGGCACAACAACTACTACTCAAACAACCACTACTGGTAAAACCACCGGTAACTATGGTCAGGAAGCCGCCAGTGAACTGGGCGTTAATAAGGTTATGAATGCCGGTAAAGGTAACACCACCACCAGCCCCAGAACATCCACTACAACCAATGTTGGTAACTTTGGTCAGGAAACTGCCTCCGAACTGGGCGTAAACAAAATCATGAACGCCGGTAAAAACAACAAAAACACCACCGGCAAATAACTGAGGAAATTGCTATCCCATACAGGAGGTAACCTGATGGATCAGGACCGTACAGTTCCTCAAGATTTACCCATGTTGGGAGAAGATATTGATACCACCACCTATTCCTATGAAACGGCAGCCGCCTTTATCGATCCAGAGATGGCTAAAGCTGCTGTCAAAGAAACGGAAAGACGTAAAAGTACCCGGGTACGCGTAGACTAAGAGGAAAAGGAGAAGGCCTAACCTTCTCCTTTTCCATATTTTGGCACACTTCATGTCTTGGCAAAATCCATATCTTGGCATGTTGACAGTATCTATGTTCTTTGGTACAATAATTTCTGCATTCAAAATGAATATGCCGCGGTGGCGGAATTGGCAGACGCAGCAGACTCAAAATCTGCCGGTCGCAAGATCGTGGGGGTTCAAGTCCCTTCCGCGGCACCACTGACTTTCAGGGATTTTTAGTCTGGCAGGAAAAATACCAAATGCCAGACAAATGCCAGACAAAAAACCAAGGCGGGGATTACCCGCCTTTTTGATTTTCTTTGCTTACTTGATTGCTATTTTTAGATATTAACCACACAAATATACCGGATACAGGAATTGCTAAAAGTAGCCCTAGTATTAAGGCAGAAACAATACAAGACATAAACCCGGCAAAACCTAATCCCAATTTATTTTTGGATGCTCCCAAAAACATTGGTATTGCGCCAGAAATTGCCCCGGCAATTAATGCACCAAAAATCCAATCATCCATTTACAAACCGCCTTTCATAAATAATCTATTTTTTAAACATTCTAGTTTTTTCCGTGTAATCCTCCAGGCACGTTACTTTTTCCTCTACCACCGGCATTTTACTTTTCCCCCTGCCCTTTTCCTCAATTCTGTTATATAGTTTCGCCTGTTCTCTTATGTAGCAAGGAAAAAAAACGGCTTCTCAGAATGGCCTACAATCAAAGAAAAATAGGGTGGTAAGGTATTTGTATGTCCTAAAAACAAAAAAACTGGCCCCATTTGGCCAGCCATTAATCATATTGGAAAAAATTTTTAAAAAATATTTGTTTTTGGTGTTGACATGGTGTTATCGTGGTGGTATAGTATATACGTAGACAAAATTCGGAGTAGGCGCTTCCGGAAAATGCGCCCCGGCACCGAGTGGAGCCGGACGGGACCAAGTGGGCCCGGAAAGGAGAAACGATGAACTTAGAATTAATGACTACAGAGGAACTGCAAACCCTTGTTCAAAAAGCACAAGAAATATTAGCCGAAAGGCAAAGGGAACAAAAAGAAACTTTCGTATTAAAATTTGAAGCTACCAGCGACCCAAGGAAAGGTACTCCATATGTAGCACGTCTCTTCTGGTCCAACGAAAAAATAGAGAGGGATTTTTATCCACTCTCGAGGAATTACGGGAAAAAAGAAGTTACTGTCAGCGGTGACTTCTCAGCCAAGGCCGGTGACATCATTGAGATGCGCACCGGCGGTAGCTGGAAAAACGACTACAGAGCTTGGTATATTGTTACCGTAGACGGCCAGCTGAAAGAGGTTGCATCAATTAACGATACTAGGGCAAAAGCCAGGGCGCAAGAATACCTGCAGGGAAAAATCTCTGCAGATGAACTAACTGAATCAGCCCGCTAGGTGCAGTCCCCGTGCAGGCCGGGGCCAAGGCAAGAGAAGTTTATGCCTTTTCTTGCCTTGCCACGCTAAAGGGCAGGTGCCCCAAAAAATACACTGCCACCAGTCAGGCGATTCTGGTCGTCAGCGAGTGCTGGCGGGGCGGGTGGAAACCGCCCAGAAAGGAGTAAACAACCATGACTAAAGCAAAAATTTATTACCTTCTCAACGAGGAGGGGCGTAAAGCCTCTATCCTTGCCGGAGGCAACGGTAAGGAGGAGCAGGTTCTAGAGTGTGAGGTCACTCCAGAAGTCCTGGAGCTGGCGAAAGTCAACTCCAACGGTGAGGTGATTCTGGACCTCACCGGGAAACTACCCTTAGACCTGGAAATTAAGCCAGGCAAGTCGGGGCAAATCACCCCGTATGGGGTGATTATGCCGGAACCTCCTCAAATAAAGGAGGTTTATCAAGGTTGGAGCGGGACATACTATTTTTCCGCACCTCAAAGCCCGGGCGATCTCATCGCCTGGGAAAAAGCCCGTCGGGAAAAACTGGCCGCCCGCCGGGCCGAGCTACAGCCAGAGTACGACCGGCTGATGGCCAAACATGAGGCCGACATGGCCTTATGCTTGGCCGAAAAAGAAAAACGTGTTGCAGAAGAAGCGGCACGAAAAAAAGAAGCCGAAGAAAAAGCTGCCGCTGAGAAAAAAGCGGCAGCAGAGGAAAAAGCTGCGTGGATACAAGCCCACGGCAGCGACTTCCTCAAGAGGGCCTTCGCCCTCGGTTACGACTGTCAACGGCAGTATGTGACCGAAAGGGCAGAAATGGAGGCCCCTGGTTACCAGGTCGACTTCGATGACGAATTTTCCTGGAAGTCCCGTTCCTGCCCGAGTGAGGAAGCCTTAGAGATGGTTGAGGAACTTATCTCCAAAGGCTTCCAGGCAGAAGTTGTCTGGCTCACAGAGGCCCCTGGCCTTGATGAGCCGTGTGAGGCAATCGCTGTTAGAAACTTTCTCGGAAAATATGACTTAGTAAGGCTGGTTTAATCCAGCCTTACTTATAAAAAAGGAGAGATTTTATGGCAGCCAGAAAAAAAACAAGCGTTTCATTCGCCGATGAGACAATAAAAATTGTAGAGGAGTTTCCTTCCCGCAACCACGGGTTGGAGAATTTCTCAACAAAAGCGGAAGAAATCATCACGGATTTCTCCGCTATGTTATCAAGGACAAAAAAAGAAATTCTTCATCTATTCTCAGAAAATGAATTAAGCTACATTTATGACATGCTTAATTCATCGCTAATTTTAGCAGATCAATTCCCCGTTAAAAATCTACTTGCGGCCCAGGTTGAGGATGCCGACAAATATGAAGGGCTGGGGGCAAAATGGGAAGTATCCGCCCCTGACCTGGCCAAAAAAATATCTGAGCTTACAGAATTCCAGGCATATACGTTGGCCAAAATGTCTGATGAATTCTGGGCCAAGAACAAATGAATATTACAAAAAAAATTGGGGTAGGCATTGTGCCTACCCCTTTCTCATACGTACATTCTGAATTCCGGGAACCTTTGGGCGAGAATATTGAAGTTTTCCGGTTTGTGTTTTTTTAGCCAGAAAAGCGAGTTTTGCCGCACTGAGTCCCCCGTCAGGCGGGCAGTGGTGCGCTCTTTAAAACCTTCATCATGCAAAGCATACCAATCAAGAAACGGGATACCGTGTTGCAGAATATATCCCCCTACGTCTTCCGTGGTCCACTGAGCCAGGGGACAACAACGTATCATATTGCGTCTTTTTCCCGTGGTATATCTGTGACAAAAAGGAGGGAGGCCTTTGTCTTGCCGAGTGTAAAGAGAGATTCTCCTGGGCCTGCTTTCTTCTGCCCGCAGGCCCATAAAGATACCGTCATACTTAGGGTCGTTGAGCAGTTCCAGATCCTTCCCTTTCTTCCCTGGTGGGCAAAAAAAGGCGGGAGTCGCCTTTTATTTTTGCACACACTAGATATAGAAGTATTAAATTTTACACTTCCCTGGCGTTCTTCTGGGCCGAATACAGCCCAGCAGCCGACAGGCCCACTGCCGACCCTACGACAACGCACTGCAACGGCTCCCAGCCTTCCTGAACACCATAGGCAAAAGCTATAGCTATGCCCAAGGCCCAGGCTACCAGGCCCATGTATTTATGGGCTGGCTCAGGAATGATGCCTTTTAGCAGAGCAATGGCCGCTATAATGAGCGGTACGATAGCCACGCCGTACAAAGACTCCATATTATCACCTCCTCACAGTCGAATGTTTTGCTGTTACTCTTGCAATATTTCTTTTATTTCTTCCAGTTTTCCACCGGAAACAATGGCCATTTTGATGCTTTCGTCCCAGTCTACTTTTTTCCCGTCCCGCTCGGCGTATGCTCTTAGCTCCACGTACACCTTGCCGTTGTGGCGAATGGCATCGAAAACCTTCCCCCTCTCTACCACCTCAACCCTTTCAACATTTTCTTTTTCCTCCTTCCGAATGTGTTCCACGGGGCCCACATCATTTTTTATGCCCAGGTAGTCGGCCGGGTTAATATCGTTTCTGTTCTCCCAGGAGCCGGACCATACTTCAAAGTGAAGATGAGGTCCAGTGCTGTTGCCTGTGCTGCCTTGCAAACCCAGGGCTTCGCCTTCCGATATTTCAACTCCGGGGACGACCAATACCTGTGATAAGTGTGCATACAGCACATCGTGCCCATCCTTTTGGCGTACTATCACATAGTTTCCCCAACCTGATGGATCTGCTCCCTTTGGACCGGACTGGTATCTAGCACGCAAAACCGTTCCTGACCCTGCAGAGTATACATATTTGTTATTTTCACCGGCTACCAGGTCAATACCAGTATGATAGCCCTTTTTGTAGCTGGCGCTTTTGCGTCCATATTCCTGGGAGATGCGGGGATTTTTCAGAGGAAGTGTCTTCATTTTCGTCACCTCAATACCGCATACAAAAAGGAGGCGATGGCAACAAGCCAGCCTCCCCATTCCCGTATTGCTTTGCCGAATGAGTACCGTCCCTGGGCCTGGTGCTCGATAGCCTCGATTTTGTCCTTGCAGGCTTCTATCTGTTCTCTTATGCCGTTGTACTTTGCTACAATCTCCCGGGTCCGGGCCATTTCTGTCGTAGTGAGTTTTATCTCTGTCTTGAGCTCCTGAATCATTTCAAAAAGCTCTTTGTTGTTGTACCACTGTTCGGTCATGGAAACCCTCCCCTCCTACTTTGTTTTCAGTTCTATGGTAGAAGTACTTTCTACCCACTGAACCTCAAAGCCTAATTTTTCTAATTCCCGAATCGGGAAATATGCCCTGCCAACGTCTTCTATGATGACAGCGGGAATGTCAAGGTCTATGTATTCACCGTTCAGTTTGAGGCCGATATAACGATCAGATATCGTTACATCCCGTGGAAGGCGTATTTCAATCATATCAACTACAGAAAAAGCTTCCATAAGCACAGGAATAGGCAGGTCCATGGCCAGGGAAGGTTTATGTAACAATTCATAAGGTATAAAGTTATGTCCCTGCTTTGTGCAGGGATGATATCCCCAGGAGTTTATCACTTCATACAGTCTGGCATCATCGTCATAGCCAATCAGCGTCATGGCATGACCGCCCAGGAGCGTACCGCTTGCCTCTTTGGGCACTACACCATTTTGGGCATTGAAAAAATCTGAGGTAATCATCATAGCAATGGGCACAGGTCCCTGTTCGACAAGGGCCTGTTTTAATTCACGCTCGGTTTGCACTTTAGCATAAGTTTTAACCCGGTTGGGCCTGGCCAAAGCGTGAATTGTATCGGAAGGAATAGGGGGAACGGTCCAGGTAGTGAAGTAAGGCATTTTGTTTTCAGGTGGTGCCCCGTACTTGGTAAGCACTTTCATGAGGACTCGAAGAAAGGTTCCTTCCATATCCGGGTACCCGTCCAGTTGCTTGCACATTGAATAGATATACAGGGATGAGAGTCTTTCTGCTGTGCCTCTCTCTTTATATTGTAATATCTCGTTTGTATTTGCTCCGGCCTGGCCGACACAGGTTCCTTTCGGGCCTTGGTCCCGAGGAGGTAGCGGTATAATTTTGCATCGGTACTTCCGGGGCAAAGAAATAGGACTGGTCAGTTTTGCATACTGCCAGTCCCGTGGGTCCGGGGGAGAAGGTATTACACCAGGTATAAAGTTATTCATCTCACTCAACCCCTTTCTGGGTATATTAAAGCCGCCCATTTTCGGGCGGCTTTTCTTCGGCATAAAAAGGGCAGTCGTATATCAACTGCCCCGCTACGTCACAATATTTTTTCTTCCAGCATGTAGCGCATGGTATCATGACACACCTCATATTGTACATTAGGCCGCATTTCACAGGCTTTTAAAAAGAATATTAATTTCTCTGTCAGTTAATGGGATTGGATACCTAAATTGCGGGAACTGCACGTCTTTATAAATCCCATGCGGCCCCCAGGTACCGGTTATCTCTGCAGTATCGCCTTTTTTTAAGCTCATTATTTCGTCACGAAATATTTTTATAGTATCTCTTCCGTAGAAACCCATGGATAGTAAGTGTCTTTTAAAACGGCCAGCTTTCACAATAAGCATGTTATCATCTCCATAAGTATTTTAGCATACTTTAAGTTTTTTTAGCATACTTTTATTTTATTACGCATTTTAATCCAACTATGCACCTGTGCCCGCCCCGATAAGCCCAGCTACGGCGAAAAAAAGCAATGCCGTACTGGGCAAGTTCAGGGCCGGGCATGGGCAACACCTCCTATTTCTGTATAGCAACAATTTCCAAATATTCTTCTTCGGTAAGCTGTTTTATTTCTCCATTTGGGTCAAGTTTGTAGAACCAAAGCGGTCGGTCACCGTCTAGAATGCTTTGAGCGATTTCAGGGCTCACTTCCCTTATTATTGAACCCTCTTGCACCTGGTGCACTTCCTTTTCCGTTTCGTGTACAGCCAAGCATATGCCATTCGTTGCGTCAAATTCAACAAAATAAGCCATATTCTCCCCTCCTTAAATGGCAGTGTAGATAGTGAAGGACACTTTGTGCCTAACATCCCCTGGATATGTGCCGCTAAGGTTACGGTAAACTGTAAAGTCTCCAATTGAAATATCATTCAGGTTCAAAGTGGTTGTAGTGCTGTAAGAAGCGTTAATGTCAGACCTATTCATAATCTGATAGTTTCCATTCACCGCCGTAATGGTCACGGTGCCAGCAGCGCCAGCATCACCAGCGGCCACATCATAAGCATAAAATTGGGTAATGTTAAGCAGGGAGTTTGCTGGTGCGGTATAGGTATTCGTACCATTTCCTGCGTACTCCACATGCGTTGTCGTTTTGGAAAACTTGGTAGTATCGTTGAGCGTCGATAGCTTGGATATAATGGCGCTTCTGGCTGTCGCAGAAGCAGCCATAGCGTTCCTTGCAGTTGACGATTTAAGAGCTATATTCATGGCCGTCGCCGAGGCAGCTACCGCATTC